>DIJY01000041.1 GCA_002421405.1 Caryophanales bacterium UBA5632
GCAACGTCTTGGATCATGTTAACCAATGCTAATTTTGTGCTAATGAATGTATTATAGAAAATCTTGATTGCTTCAGCTTCGTCCCAAGTACCAACTTCGTAACGGGGATCATTTTCCATGAATACTTTATAGAAGTCGATTAGTTCTTTTGCATCGCCGGTCACAGAACCATCTTCAGTACCGATGATAACCATTTCAGGATTAACCATATCCCATTTAATTGTACCCATTGCAATTAAATATGGATTATAAATGAAACGAGCATTAGTAATGCAGGGCTCTAGATGTTTTCTTACAGTGCCTGGTAACACCGTGCTAATTAATACAACCAACTGATGTTTATCAGCGTATTTGTTCACTTCAGTTAGAATGTCTTTGACGATTGTGTAGTCAAAATCTTTATTTGGTAAATGGCTAGTAGGTGTTTCACCACCGTAAATAGGATCATGCGGGGTAGGAGCTGCAATAAAGATTAAATCTCTGTCACTCACTGCTTCCTGAATTGTCCCGCGCATGGGAAATTTGGGATTTCTTGGCTCGACATCATACCCAACAACGTCATAACCTGCATCTGCCATAACTTCAGCGCAGTCTTGCCCTAACTTGCCCACACCAATCATCGCTACTTTTTTCATTTTCTTCCTCTTATCTACCTAAATATTTATTTGTAGGTAGGGGCAGCTAATAATTTATAAACGTAAGTGGTTGGCAAATTTCAGTATATCAATATTATGTTTATTGAAATGAGCAATTTCGGCTTCTACTTGTTTAGTAAAAATCTTATGATTATGATTCACTATCTGTTCAATCGCAAGTTTGTTTTTTACAGCATTATCTAAGAAGTGTTTTACGCTATTGGTTACCCATTGAACGTACCTGATATCATTTCTAAATTTGGGTTTAGGCAAGAAAAATTCATTGAAAGTTTTATACCCGATAGATTCCAAATGTTCGTCATAAAAACTATCACCCAATGTGATAAACGGGTGATTGTTAGCTACAGCACGATAAAACTTTTCGGTAACGTAAGGCATAATAGTAGCATCATTAGTATAAGTGAGATAGGTTTCACTAACTATGCTCAATGATGTATTCTTAAAGTAGGTGAGATTAGTAGGGAACCCTCGATATTCGAATACATTGGTTGTGTGGCATTCTTCATAATTAACATCCAAGCTTGGTTTATTAATATCTATTAACAGCTTATTGATTTGATAGTCCTCAGTGAGGTCTGATAGATTTAAATCTTTGATCTTATCCACATTCTCCCTCCTAGGAGGACAATACAAAGAATAGTGCAAATAATCCATTAAGTTATTTTTATAAAAATTATTCAGTAACCCTATTCTTTGTATCTTGAACGGTTTTCCAACTAAAAATAAAGCCTTCTTAGTGTCAGGATTCCAAAATTTATTATAGTGATTTTTGCAATGCCTGTACGTAGCCATAGCCCACGTATCAAAAAAGTGAAAGTTATCTTGTTTCTTTTCGATTAGACTTTTGCCTGTAGGATGAAAAATATAATTGTATTTGCACCCAATAGACCGCATATATTCTTCAATCATTTCTAATGCGGTGTGACAATTATTTTTATCAAAGCCGCTGAGTTTTTCTACAGTAGCATACAGTATTACTTCATCACCATCATTCAATGGTAACCCATCAATATCTTGCTTAAGCTTAATAAGTTCTTCTTTTAAATCCGAATGGTGAGATAGAAAATTAAATATTAGTTGATAGTAAACCATGGTTAAAAAGGATTACCGACGTCAGGTAATCTAGATATATGTCCGTATTTAGAATTAATTACACTAGCTTTTGGTTTAGACTTCATGAGTATATCTGATTCAACAGCCAATTGCTTCGTTTCGTCACTTAATTCTACTCCTATTCTAGCTAGATAATCAGCATACATTCCTGTAAATGGATGTCCGTCTACCACCCGTCTAGGATTGGATTTATCTGACATATCATCTAAAAATTCTTGTTTAATACTATTCCAATTACCAACGAAAGAATTCAAATCTATAGGCATATTGTTGTATTCATTAAAGTACAAATTCTTCAATTGTAAGTACAACTCTTTATTTTCATTTGATAAAGCGGGACCCTCAGTCAAATAGAAAGGACTACTTTTCAATAACAAAGAACTGCTGGGAAGACTCTTTAGGTAATGTGTTGTTGAATGTATTAATGCATGATCACGTATTAAATACCCGAAGGGATCGGCATATTTTCTTACCCAATCTGAGGGGTACTCTGAGTTAAATACATTGCCTTGGGAAAACCAACGACCGTTGACCCAGCGATCTTCTCTACAGAATGTAGACCACATGACCATAACCAAATCATCTTCGTTAAATTTAAATCTTTTATTTGCTTCTGCCACCCTTACTGAGATTCCAAGATTTCCTAAGCCCGGGATTCCATAGTTGTAATACTGTGCTTGTTTATTGTCCATTGATATCAAATCCGCCCAAGTAGGCCATCTATAGCACGTGAAGCTACATCCAAAAGCAAAGATTCTCTTGAATTTTTTAAAGTTTAAATTGATCGCCATAATTTATCAGTTGATTGTAAATAGTTTCAACATAGTCGGTGATGTTGTTTTCTAATTGATATCGCATTAACTCTTCCCATATAGGTGGCATCAAGTCTATATTTGTAGCCATACTACAGGCTAGTTTTTTGTTATACATGCATTTGTCAAATACTGTGCGATATAATTCTTGCAATTCTTTGGGTGTTTTATTAGTGTACCTTTTTATGTTCTGTGCAATTAAATCATATCGGGTTTCTGTATCCCTAACTGAGTCAAAACTATAATCAAATAGTTCATCATACAATAGGAACCCCATATCTTTTAACTTACCATGAAAATACTGAGAGCCTGCCACTAAAAACGGTTTGTTAAAGAATAATGGTATGGCAGTTTTCTCTGACAAAGTAAAGATAGTTTCATCAGATTCCGGGACAATCTGTGCGAACGACAATGCATATTCCAATGGAACTGTTTCTTGACACACAAATTTGTCAACCTGATCCCTTAATAATATAGTTTCAGTCCAATATTTAAACTCATAGCTTTTCGAGGGCTCTCTCCAAATTAATATACCTTTATCAATGATATCGTGTTTTGCTAACATATCCGTCATGATTGCTCTATGGACTTTAGCGACTTTGTTCATGGATATATAAGGATACTTAATGGGTAGATTTTTGCCCACATTCATATTCTCGAAATCCATGCAAATGCTACTGTTTAACATATAGCAAGGTCCTACTGATAAACGTTGAAATGCCATTGATAACCAAAACGTAGGCCAGTAATGAACTTTGATATAAGGATGAAAACTTAAGTCAGGTACATTGTCGGGATGGGACCCGGTGATGTAATGAAATTCTATGCTACGCTCTTTGGCGAAATCAACAAATTCATTGAATTCTTTGCTAGGATAAGTTTGATTAAACTCAAGTGCTCCGTTGAATATTATCTTTGTTGTTTTGCCGGGATTAGCCTTAAAGTTATCTAGCTTCTCATGTATAGTAGAGTCCCAAACTTTAAACGTGGCTATCATTTACATCCCCATATATTTGTGCATGTTAATATACCGCATATCAGTTGAATTAAGCTCAACCGTAAAATCATTACGTAATATATTTACTCTCCGTCTGATTACGTCAGGGATATAGCTTATATCATTAATTATTCTAATATAATTTTGATAGTTACGTTCAGTTTTATCCTTAACTAATTTATATAATTCATCAACGTTTTGTTCACTTACACGCTTTACTTGTATAGCGATAGCCTCTGCACGTTTAGTTAGGTCAACTTCATCGTCAAAACTATAATCGATTATTTCATCGTACATTTCAAACCCCAAATCGATTAATTTCTTATGAAATCCTGGATCAGCCATAATGACGAAGGGTTTTTTAAACAATATAGGTAAGCAAGTCTTTTCCGTAATGAACGGCACAGAAATAGTAGCTTCACCCACAACATGCAAGAACGATTGATGATATTCTTCAGGTATCAAAAAGCTATCAAGCTTAGTTGCAAAATCATCACCTATCAATCTAATATTGTCATCGTAGTACTTAAATTGATAACCATGTGTTTTTAAATGACGATTGGGAAACTTATGCCATGTTATAATACCCCTGTCCAATAATCCCTGACCAGTCAGTTCATCTACTATTGCGCTACGATGAATATGATTTTTATTGTTTAAACAGATAAAAGGATATTTGAATGTGTCATAAGTTCTATTAAAGTCTATCATAAAACTACACATTAGAGTCCAATTTAACCAATATGTGTTCCAACTTATAATTTGTAAATTATTAAAGTAGGACCACATGGTATGGTATAGTTCACAGTCATATGAACCAAACACTACGGTTAACTTGACATTATGATTGTTTAATAGAGTGGCTAATTTTTCATCTAGTAAATTAGAATACCATTCAGTTTCGCAGAGAAAAACAATTTCCGTAGGATTTTGAGTAAGTACAGTCCGTTCAAAAACATCATAAGAATCAACGTCCAACTGACTGAGATATACCGTTTTCATTTTACTCTGGTTACCCATGCTTTACCGAAATTGCGGCGGCGGGCAAAGAAAATCTGTTCGCAAAATTTCTCTAATGACATATGCTTGTCCTCAGGGAAATCAAACTCATAGCTAGCAGGCTGATTCAATTCTCCTTGATCCTGTAGATAACCAAATATGTCATGATTAAAGTCAATGACCTTAGGATACGTTGCTGATTGTGTATAATCAATTAGATAGTTTCTCTGCAATTTCATTAAATCATCATGTAATGATTTATCCAATGGGTATTCTTTAAGCATGAAATCTTCAATTAAATCAAAAATATGCTTATGCTTGTTTTCACTTTGCAACATGATAATTGTACTATGAATTAAGTTCCAGCCATGTATTTGCATGCCTTGAATTAAATCATGGTCTATCATGCCTTTCTCACCCCAAAGCCCGTAATGTTTAGCAATTCTATCTATTTCTGATTTGACCCATGGGTCTTTTTCAACAAAATTATAAAACTTTTCATAGAAATCGCGGTACTCTACATTATGTGCTTTGTATAAAATTCGGCTTATGTAGTTGGTCATTCCATTAATGTGGAACGTGTTTTGAAACCAACTATGTAATTGAGCCTCTAACATTTTTTCAGGGGTCAAATCACGTGTTGAAACTACAACTTCTACACCCTCACGCAATTCATTTGTATTTCGTGACCCTACCAAATAGTCATAAACCATTTGCCCTTGCATCTTATACATCTTGCGCTGCTTTAAGTTCATTTCAGCATTTTCTAACAATTGCGCTTGATATACTGTGATGCCAGTATGGTTACCGGCTTTATATAAACGGTAGAAGTTTTCTTTCCAGCTGCTCAATGTCTCGCCAGGCAATCCTAAAATTAATTCTGTGTAAAGCGGAATATTAGCCTCTTCACACATTTCAAATACTTCTTCGATCTTATTTGTATCTAAATTCTTGCGTCTAATAACTTCTAATGTGTTTTCATCCATTGTTTGCACTGACAAATTCAGGCCCATTTTACTGCCGCCCTCGTAAATCAGTTTCTTAACAATATCGACAACTTCTTTCTTTTGATTCTTTGCCCAGGCAATAGTATACGCACGTGGATTACCATATTTCTTTTGTACTTCAATTAACTTGTCAGCAATTAAGCTATCACGTTCAGCAAAGATACCAAAGTTTGCATCAGTAAAACTTATGAAATCGAATTGATTCTTTCCCATCCATTCTAATTCATCGAATACCCTTTGTAAATCAAATATCTTGATTTTGTTATATGTAAGGGATCCCCAGTCACAAAACGTACATGCATAGGGGCAACCTCGGTTTGTTTCAATTGTGCCGTTCCAGCGTATTTCTGGATGTTTAGCCATCAACTTGTCAAACACTCCGGTTAAATATGGACTGGGGATCGTATCTAAGTCATCGATTCTCTCTGAATCGCCGGTATTAAAAGCTTTTCCGTTTTCGTTAATCAATATACCTTTAATTGATTTGTAGTCAGGATTAGGCTTTAAATGTTCTTCTAAAATTCTTCTAAATGTCTTTTCACCTTCAAGCTTTACGCAGATATCTAAGAAAGGATATTGCTCAAATATATCTTCTTTTTCAATCGGGAACTCGGGCCCACCACCCACAATGAATAGATCGGGTTTGTTTTTGCGTAATAGTTTACCTAATTCTTTTGTGTAACTTCTATTCCAAATATAAGAACTAAAACCCACAACGTCACTATCTTTCAGTGTATCGTATGCTTCCTGCAAATCGTCACGGCGCCAAATAAATTCACCTAACTCATAATTTTCATGAATCTCAGAAAACTGATGAGCATAACTCCATATTACACCGGGACTATAAGGTAAATAATAGGCGTTTAATTCTGTAGGACCTTGTTGAAAGTTAGGACTAACGAAACTGATTACTTTTTTAGGCATGGTAAGTTTTAATAAAGTCTGCCATTTCTTTGGCAATTACTTTGTACCCTTCCACCGTTGGATGGATACAGTTCGTTAGATATTTAGCTGGCCAGGCTCTTTTCAGATAGAACTCATGATGGCCGCCCCAATCTTTCGGATTCATCAATCCATCCAACTCAACTAGTTTTTGAACCATTGCGACATGTTTAGTCTTGTTGTGCAGGTAAGTATTCCAGTCAAATTTAAGAGCTAAACTTCCGGTTTGCTCAACTAAGTATTTCTGTACTCCGCCCAAATTTTGATTAAATGCATTCGCTACGATTACTTTAAACCCATGAGCCTTAGCAAATGATTGTAGATTTAACAATGCCATCATTGCATTGCTTGCAATAAATTGCTCACTCCATAACATTTTTCCGTATACTGCCCATAACGGTTCTTCTTCGCCGCCTTCCCCTGCTATAGGCCATGCGCTGCGCCATTTGTAATGAGCATAAGAACCATCACTGTACCCGTCATCTAAATTCTCTCTGCGCTTGGGAGTTTGCTGAAAGAAATCTAAGCGTTCAAATCCGCTCAATAATAAAATAATATAACCTTCGCTGTTAGCCCAATCGATTCTATCACAGAAGTGCAAC
>DIJY01000017.1 GCA_002421405.1 Caryophanales bacterium UBA5632
TATAAAAATCTTGCATTGTGGCCATGTCGATGGTCCAATGGGGTTCTTTCAATACTTGTAGGGAGTGTAATGCCGGATGGTCTTTATAACGTTTAGCGATATCCTCTAAGACATCAACCGTTATATCAATATTTTTGGAATCTAAATGCCACGACAAAACACCATCAATTCCACCGTTGTCAAAGCCGTTTTGCGAACCAGGAGCGGTATGAAGATCTAGCATGACTTTCATCCCTTCTTGATGGATAAAATCCATGGCTTCATCGAGGAAAAGCAGGGGAGATACGTAAGGATATGGAAATTGATATTTATCGGGAAATAACCACCAAGGAATCGGAATTCTAACAACCTCGATGCCTTGATTTTTTAACCAGCGGATGTCGCTGGGTACAATCCAAGTTTTCCAATGTGCTTCTAATGCTTCTTTTGCGTGAGGATGGTTATTCACAAAAGACGTTTCACATCGAGCTTGGATGGGGTACTCTTCGAAAAGCGATGGCTTCATCCATTTTTCTAAGACGAACCATCCGCCTAAATTAACTGCTTTTAATGGTTTCATGAAAATCTCCTATAATATCAAGGTTATGATGCTTCGAGCAGGAATGGTATAGGTCTCTAATTTATGATTGAGTTCGGTTGAGAAATCAGTTGGTTTTTCTTGCGAATTCATCACGACTAAAATAATTTCGCCATTAGGATTTTGGAATGCGACAGATAATAGATGATCAGTCTTATTTTGAAGACCCAGCCGAATCGCTCCTGGTTTCACAAACTTTGAAATATGACCTATATAATAATACGATGTTTCTAAAATGATTTTTTCAGGGAAAATATCTAAGATGATGGGTGCATCACAAACGTTATTGACATGATTAGGTCCGCCAAGATTGTCCAAGAATAGGTTCCAATCAATATAGCCTTGACAATGATTTAGCAAATCACCGATCATGTTTCTTGCGTAGCGTTCGCCTGAATCCCATTTGTATTTATGGGTGCTGAAATCTTCTACACAACCTTCGGTAAATAAAAGACCTTTGTCAGGGAATAACTCATGAACTTTACCCACGTTTTCAAACGCTTCCGAAACATACCAATGAAAAGCAGTTCCCCAAACGTATTTTGCGGTTTCAGGATCAGATAGAATTGGCGTCACTCTTTCAACAATGACATCACGGTTGTGATCCCATACTAAAATATTGACATCTTTGGCGCTCGATTGATGCATGACAGGCCCTAAATGATTTTTCACAAAATCGCGTTCTTGAATTGGAGAATAGATGCAAGAATCCCAGCGTTGAACAGCAGCCGGTTCATTTTGGACTGAAATACCCCAAATAGTCATGCCTTCTTTGCGGTATTCTTCAATAAATCGAACATAATATCTAGCCCATGAATCAGCGAATTCTTCAAGCAAATGTCCGCCACGTAGCGGAGATTTATTATCTTTCATGAAGGCAGGTGGGGTCCAAGGAGAAGCGAGTAAGCGAATCGGTTGGCCAGCGATTCTTTCTGCATCACGAATCGTTGGAATGACCCAAGTACGATCTCTTGAAATATCAAAGGTTTTCAATTCTTTATCGCCTTCTTGAATATAGGTATAACTGTTCAAAGAAAAATCGCAACCATGAATCGATACTCGTCCCATGTTATAGCCAATACCATCAACGGGGTCAAAGTATAATTTTAATGCTTTTTCTCTGACTTCTTTTGATACGCGATATAAGTTATAACATGCTGATTCAGTAAATGCGCCACCAAAACCTAAAATGGTTTGATACTTCTTGTCCTTTTCGATGGTTATTATTTGGTTTGAACTTTTTTTGGGTTCGGAAAGATGAGTCACTTCTTTTAAACGGTACTCAGTATCTTTCGCAGTTAAGATTACTTTTGCCATAATATTTTATTCTCCCTTATTTGTTATGTAACCATTTACATGGTTAATTATACAATACATTGTATATGATTTCAACACTCGCAATTTATAATTCAAAGTCATGAAAAAAATAGGTCAAAAACAACCTATTTTTCAACAATGTCATAATATCTTACGTATTCAATTGGAAATTCACATGGGTACTCGTCGACGCCAACTTCTCCCCCCCATGATCCACCAATCGCGATGTTCAAAATGAGGTAGTATGGTTTATCAAAAGGCCATCCAGATTCTGTTGAATCATAGCCCTCTTGGAATTTATTCCAACGATAAAACGCTTTTCCATCGATAAAGAATTCAATGTAATCTTTTGTCCAATCCATTGCATATTCATGAAAGCCTTCAGTAATCCCTTTTATTTCCTCTAAATGCGTTCTTTGAGTGCGTTCCACATGGTTATATAAATCGGTATGTAAACTGACATGAATCGTCGACATCAACTTCGTAACGTGTTCCATCATATCGATTTCACCACATCTTGGCCAAGGAACTCGGTTTTGACCCTTGGAATCAACTGGTAACAACCAAATAGCGGGCCACGCGCCTTTTGAAGTTGGTATTTTGGCTTTCACAGCAATTCTGCCGTATTGGAAATGTTTGCGTTCATACGTTGTCATGCGACAAGATGTATAAGGACAATCTTCATAGGTTTCAATGCGGCCTTGAAGAACCATTTTGCCATCTTTAACCTCAACGTTCGATCCTTCTGTATAGTATTGAACTTCATTATTGCCCCATTGTCTCGCGCCGATATCATAATTCCATTTGGTCGAGTCTGGTTTTCCAACATAGTCAAACTCATCAGACCAAACTTGAATATATTTTTTCATTTAGTTCTTTCTCCCTAATTTTATCTTAAAGATTTTCGGTTCTGTGATGGAAGCTTTTTGAATTGAATAAGCATCTTTTTGAATCGAGACTCCATTCACGGATTCAAGCCAATACTCACCGTATTCTAAATGCTCTGGATTCTCAAATTGGATGCAACAGAGATGCTCATTGATGATGGTGTTAATTGAAACTGTCTGATTGATAAAATCACTTGCAAAAAGTCTCGGTTGAATCGTGATATCGCCATAAACGCCTTGAATACCAAAGATTTGTTCAATATACGTTAAGACCATCCATGAAGCCGATCCGGTCAGATAGTGATACATTCCTCTTCCAGATTGATCAATGTATTCACTAATGCCGGGCAAAATTTTAGCTTTGTCGACATTTGACATGTAATGATAAATGGCATCGATGATTTTTCTACCTTCGACAACGAATCCATTCTCAAGCAAACTAAAGGCATACATGACTGCCATATGAGAAAACATCGATCCGTTTTCTTTATGACCATAGGCAAATCCCATGAAACGTCCCATGTTCATGGTGTTTTCAAGAAAATTAGTATTCAGTCTTGGAATTTGGATAAGTGAGTCCGTTAAGTGTTGATTGACAGCGTTGACGATTCTATGAATGCGAAAAGGTGAAGCGATATGGCTCATGAGCACAAAGGTTTGTCCGGTTAGCGTCATTTTAGGGAATTCAAGATCCGTCGATTCTAAACGGATACCATGGTTATTATAATACCCATTATACCAACCAGTATTTTCATCTTGATCCATCCATTCCGATTCATTGACATGTAAATAAAGTTGCATGTATTTTGCCATTAAGTCGTTGATCATGTCTTGAATCTTCAATTCAGTCAATTCGCCAGATACACGATGTTTTACTTGATCAAAATACTTTGCAAGCAAAGCTCTTTTTGCTTTCGGGTTATGATAGTTGATCCCTTGATTAATGGAATCAAATAAGATTGTGGATTCTTGTAGCAAAGATATCGATTCGATATTCTTTGATTTTAGGTGTTTCAATAAATTCGCTAATTTTAAAAGGTTTCCCGTATACAGTGCTGTAAAGGCTACCGTTTCACCTTTTTCTTTCGCCATGTCCATTCCGTCGTTCCAATCAGCGTCTTCAATACGGATATTGCCATGATCGCCAACATTGAAGAATGGAACGATATTTTCAAGTAACAAATGTTCAAGGATGGTTCCTTGATAAATATCACCATTGGTTGTTAATAATAAATTGCCTTGAGATTCCGAGTAAAAACCATCCGTAGAATGCGTATAATTCGCAAATTTATCTTTAAAATAAGTTTGTTTTTCAAATACGAAATCCAAATCACCAATCCGATTCAAATAACGATCAACGGTCAAGAGTGGCCATGCGCCATGATCAGACCAAACACGAACGATTTTGTTGCGATCTGCGTGGAATTCTCCACGGGCGATACCAACAATCGTCGCATTTGAACCATCGATTCGTACTCCCGCAAAATGCCCGAAGATATCTTCTCTAACGCGATGAGGTTCTTTAAAGATTAACGATAAAGAATCTTGCCATAAATCGCGCCATCCTCTTCCGCCTCTACCATAATCGTGGTGTGGAAGGAAGGAACAACCATAGATGCGGCGCATCGTCGGTTGAAGACAAACCCACTTTGCCCATCCGGTCATCGAATCTTCCCCAAGACTAAAATCAGTTGCTTTTAATTGTTCATTCCAAAATGCTTTGGACTGAATAAATAAGGACTCAAATTGTTCAAATCCAAGGTATTCCTTCACCTGTTTTTTCATTAAACTTAAAGATGGTGTCATGAAAATTCCAAATAGAATTTTCAGCGACTGTCCTGGATTGATTATTATGGATTGATATCCTAAGCCAGAAATAATTTCATATCCTTCGACTTTATCGCCAACCTGAAACGAGTTTGAATCATCATTTCTAGGTGTAACGGGATAAAAGAGGTCATTTCCTTCGCCGACAAAGTCATTAAGTAAGGGACAATAATGACTGACTTCTGAATGAAGACTCGACTTAGAAAACGCTCCGTATAAAGCCCCATTATGTCGATGACCGCGTTCATCAAATTTCATTGAAGGTTCATTGACGATCCCATCTTGTAAGATGAGTCCGCGATTTAA
>DIJY01000002.1 GCA_002421405.1 Caryophanales bacterium UBA5632
TCTCTCAATATTTTTATCGACATCGACGCTGTTGAATCGCTCAATGTCGCTGTTGCCGGTTCAATCATCATGTACCACTTAAGGAGGCTTCAACCATGAATTTCCAATACGATGTCGATCGCATATATTCAGAAGAGGATGGAAAACTCCTTGCTGAAATCAATTTTCCCCATCGCGATGATAAACGAGTGAACATCACTCATGTTTTTGTTGATCAATCCTTGCGCGGTAAAGGCG
The DNA here is from genome assembly GCA_002421405.1 of Caryophanales bacterium UBA5632. Classification (GTDB taxonomy): domain Bacteria; phylum Bacillota_I; class Bacilli_A; order Izemoplasmatales; family Hujiaoplasmataceae; genus UBA5603. Next base: position 238 of record DIJY01000002.1, read on the forward strand.
TTGCTTCTCACTTAATGGAATTAGCTTATTCCTATCTTAAAGGAAGAGGCCTTTTGATTATTGCGAAATGTCCCTATGCAATCGAATGGTTCAAAAAACATAAAGAATACCAAGATATTGTTGTTAACGTCAAGACCAAATCCGTTGATAACCAATAAATTTGTGGCAACGCTTGTCTTTACAAGACAGCTATGATATAATATTTTTAGCATAAGTACTTTAGAGAGGGTCGGACCCTCTCTTTTTAATGAATTGTGGAGGTGTTCAAATGGATCTTAAAGCATTGAGAAATTTGATTGAAACGAAACTCCGTAGTCTTGAGTATGAACTTTATGATTTGGAATACGTTAAAGAACGCAGAAGTAACATCTTAAGAGTTTTTATCGATAAGAAAACCGGTATTGATATCGATGACTGTGTCAAAGTCTCAGAATCCATTAGCGCCTTACTCGATGAGTCCGATCCAATCCAAGAAGACTATTCACTTGAAGTGTCTTCACCGGGAGCAGAACGGAAACTCAGAAACCGCGAAGAGATTAAAAATGCGATAGGACATCATATTCACATCCAAACGTATGACCAAACTTATGAAGGCGAATTAATCAATTTTGAAGAGGATACCGTTAGCATCAAAGTTAAAAACAAGATTCAAGATATTAGTTTTTTAGATATTACATTAATCCGTATGGCAATCAAACTCTAGGAGAATAATAAAATGATTAGTAAAGAATTTTTTAAGGCACTCGATCAAATCGAAGAAGAACGTGGCATTTCAAAAGAAAAAATATTAGACGTATTTGGAAAAGGTCTTTTGAATGCTTATAAAAAGGATTTTAATGGTCAACAAAATGCCAAAGTTATTTTCAACGAAGAAAAATATGAAGTGCAAATTATTGCTTCTTATGAAGTTGTTGAAACCGTTGACCCTGAAGCTGAAAAGGGAACTCAAATTACGCTTGAAGATGCAATGCAATTAAAGAAGAACGCTAGAATCGGTGATATCATTGAACAAAAAATCACACCGAAAGATTTTGGACGAATTGCGGCTTCTTCAGCGAAACAAATTTTAACCCAAGGTTTAAAACAACTTGAGAGAGAACGGAATTTCGATATATTTACTGATAAAACCGGTGAGATGATTATCGCAGAAATCGTCAGCGCCAATGATGAGTACGTTACTTTGAGTTTGGGATACGATACTGAAACATCAATTCCGCTTAAAGATTTGATGCCTTCAGATTTAGTTATCGGTTCTCAAGTGAGGGTCTATATCACAAAAGTTGAACAAACAACCAAAGGACCCAAGGTTTACGTATCAAGAACTGACCGTAATCTTGTCAAACGTTTAATGGAAAATGCCATTCCCGAATTACAAGAAGGTGTCATTGAAATCATGGGACTTGCAAGAGACCCTGGTGATCGATGCAAAGTCTGTGTTTCTACAAACAATTTAAAAGTTGACCCTGTTGGTGCATGTTTAGGCCGCAATGGTTCGCGAATCAAAGATGTGATTGACCAATTAAATGGTGAAAAAATCGATGTATACAAATACAGTGATGATCCAAAAGAATTGGTTTCAAACGCCATTCAACCTGCGAAATCAGTCGCTGTTATCGTTGATATCAAAGAACATTCGGCAATCGCAATCGTCCCTGATGATCAATTATCATTAGCAATTGGTAAAAAAGGTCAAAATGCAAGACTTGCGGTTCAATCCAGTGGTTGGAAAATCGATATTAAGTCAACCACCGATGCAACAATTCAAGGCATAAAATACTAAATAAAGGAGCTGTTAATCGATGAACAAAGTGAAAAAAATACCACTTCGCAAATGTGTTGTAACCAACGAACGTTTTGAGAAAAAACAGCTAATTCGCATTGTTAGAAGTCCAGAAGGCATTATCTTGGTCGACAAAACCGGAAAAGCCAATGGGAGAGGTGCCTATGTTTCTAAAACAAAAGCTGTTATTCTTCAAGCTAAGAAGAGTAAAGCCCTTGAGCGTCATTTAGAAACTCCGATTCCCGATGCAATCTATGAAGAATTATTAAAGTTGGTTGAAGATGAACAAAAGTAAAATATTAGGCCATATCGGCCTAGCGGCACGTGCTCGGAAAATTACCTCCGGTGAAGACCAAGTTTTAGACGGAATTCGTAGCCATCGTGCAAAGATTGTATTTCTTGCCAGTGACGCTGGTGTCAATACAACCAAAAGAATTACTGATAAATCCGCATTTTATAACGTTATGTTGATTACGGAGTTTTCCACCGATGAAATTACCAATGCGATTGGAAAAACCAATCGCAAAGTCATTGCTGTGACCGATCAACAATTCGCGCAAATGATAAAAACAGCATTAGAAGATATTTAGAGAGTAGGTGTCAATATGGCTATCAAAAAAGCTTATCCAAAGAAAAAATCCAATGTCAATCAGCAAAAAAAACATCCTGTGGCGGTAAAAACTGAATTTCGCAAACCGAATGTCCCGGTGAAACAAGAAGTGGTCGTCGATACGATATTCTACCGTGAAGGGATGACTGTTTCTGATTTATCCGAAGCAATGCATCGTCCTGTCGCCGAAATCATCAAGAAATTAATGTTCATGAAAATAATGGCTTCACAAACACAAGCATTAGATCGCGATACGGTTGAATTAGTCTGTTTAGAATTTGGTCTTGAACTTCAAGACGAAATTATTACTGATATGACAAAATTTGATGAAATTGAAATCACAGATACCCCAGAGCAATTAAAAGAACGGCCGCCAGTCGTCACCATCATGGGTCACGTTGACCATGGTAAAACAACGCTACTTGACACAATTCGTCACAGCCGAATTGTCTCCTCAGAAGCAGGCGGAATCACACAGCACATCGGAGCATATCAAGTGACTCATCACGGAAAATCAATCACTTTTATCGATACTCCAGGTCATGCCGCATTTACCGAAATGCGAGCTCGCGGTGCAAAAGTCACAGATATTATTGTCTTAGTTGTCGCTGCAGATGATGGCGTTATGCCCCAAACAAAAGAAGCTATTGATCATGCGAAAGCCGCAAAATGTAATATCATTGTTGCTGTCAATAAAATGGATAAACCCAGTGCAAATCCAGATCGGGTAAAACAAGAACTCGCTGACTTAGATCTTTTAGCTGATGATTGGGGAGGCAATACGCCATTTTGTTATATCTCTGCTTTGAAAGGTACGGGAGTAGAAACTTTACTAGAAACAATCCAATTAGTTTCTGAAATGATGGAATTGAAAGCGAATCCGAACCGATTAGCTTCCGGCTCAGTCATTGAGGCCAAACTTGATAAAGGAAAAGGCCCCGTTGCGACGATTCTCATCAATTCCGGAACACTAAAAGTTGGTGACCCGTTCGTCGTAGGTTCAACTTACGGTAAGGTCCGTGCCATGGTTGATGACTTAGGTCGCACCATCAGTGAAGCGAAACCTTCTCAAGCTGTTGAAATTCATGGATTGAACGACGTTCCATTAGCGGGTGATGCATTCATGGTCTTTATGAATGAAAAACAAACTCGTGATATTGCAATGCAAAGATTAGAACGACAAGTGAAAACCGAACATGGTTTAACAAAAAATATGTCGCTTGAAGATTTCTTTAAAAAAGCTGAAAGCAATGAAAAAGAATTACGCTTGATTATCAAAGGCGATACCCAAGGTTCGATTGAAGCTTTCAAAGGCTCGATTAATAAAATTATCGTTGAAGGAACTTCCATTGATATCGTTCGCTCAGGTGTAGGTGCGATTACTGAAACTGACGTATCGCTCGCAGAAGCAAGTAAAGCAATCATTATTGGTTTCGATGTTCGCCCCCAAGCCTCTGTTCGTGAAACTGCCGATAATAAGGGTGTTGAAATCAGAATATATGATATCATTTATGAAGCCCTCGATGATATCCAAAAAGCGATGAAAGGGTTGTTAGATCCAATCTTTGAAAAGCGGTTAATTGGTGAAGCGGTTGTCAGAGAAACTTTCACTGTTTCCAAAGTCGGAACCATCGCTGGATGCATCGTTTCAACGGGGTCCATTAAACGTGATTCATTAGTCAAAGTTATTCGTGAAGGCGTTATTATCCACGAAGGTAAAATTGCTTCTTTAAAACGTTTTAAAGACGATGTAAAAGAAGTGAAGACTGGTTATGAATGTGGCATTATGCTTGAAAGTTTTAATGACTTAATCATTGACGACGTCATTGAAGCATCAACGATGCAAGAGGTGAAAAGCAATGGTTAAAGTCGATCGTCTTGAAACTCTAATTCAACGTGAATTATCGCTAATATTACAACGCGAAGTCAAAGATCAAGTCGGGTTTATTACGATTACGGGCGTCAAAGTAACGAATGAACTTTCCTTTATCTTTGCGTATTACACAGTCTATGGTACAAAAGAAGACCGCGCAAAAACTCAAGAATCTTTAGATCGTGCGAAGGGATTTATCAAAAATCAATTAGCTTTACGGGTGAAAATGCGTAAAGTTCCAGAACTTGTTTTTAAATTTGATGAATCTTACGAAAAAGGCATGAAAATTGATGATATTCTAAAAGATATTAAATAAACTGAAACTTTGGATTCGTCCAAAGTTTTTCTTTTACCCATAAATTGCATGATTGAGGCGGTTTTGATATAATAAATAAAAGGAGGCGAAAGCATGAATGACACCATTAAGGCAAAAATAATGAGTTTACCAGATGTTCCAGGCAGTTACCAAATGCTTGATGCCTCAAACCATATCATCTATGCCGGTAAAGCAAAGAGTTTAAAAAATCGAGTGAAATCTTATTTTGTGGGCGCACATGATGAAAAAACAACTCGACTTGTTCAAAATGTCGTCGACTTTACATACATAGTGACTCGTTCGGAAAAAGAAGCTTTTCTATTAGAATTATCCCTCATCAAAGAACACAAACCAAAATACAATATCATGCTGATGGATGATAAGACTTATCCCTATATTGAAATAACAAAAGAAGAGCATCCCAAAATAATCATTACGCGAAAAGTGACTAAAAAGAATAAGAATATTTTTGGCCCTTATCCGAACGTTTATAGTGCTCGTGAAACAGTCGATTTACTCAACCGAGTTTATCCGCTTAGAAAATGCGTAACTCTTCCGAAAAAATTATGTTTATACTATCATATTGGCCAATGTCTTGGCCCTTGTGTCTATAAAATTGAACCGGAGATTACACAAAATATTATCCATGAAATTAAACAATTTTTATCTGGAAATACCACGAATTTAGTTCAAGAACTTCAAAAGAAAATGCTTGAACATTCTGACAAACTTGAATTTGAAAAAGCGAATGAATTTAAAGAATTAATCAACTCAATCACTGATACAACTCAAAAGCAACAAATCATCTTTTCCGACGCTAAAGATCGAGACGTTATCAACTTCTATGAAGATGGGACATTTATTGCGATTACGATATTATTCATGAGAGCCGGCAAAATTATTTTTTCCGATTCTTCAATTCATGATTTTTATGGCGATACAACGGAAACCGTCCTTGACTATCTCGGTCAATTTTATGAAAAACATTTAATGCCTGCCGAAGTGTTACTGCCTGAAAGATTGGAAAACGACATGTTGGAATCCATTTTTGGCGATCAATACTTCATTCCAAAACGGGGAGATAAATTCAAATTAATCGCCACGGCCTATGAAAATGCTAAAATTCATTTAGAAACTCATCTTGATTTGTATTTACACAAACAAAACAAGACGGTTGGAGCGACCGAATCACTAGCGAAGTTGATTGGAATTGAAACGATAAAAAGGATCGAAGCATTTGATAATTCGAATACGCAAGGAACTCAACCCGTTTCTGCAATGGTTGTTTTTAAAAATGGAGTTCCTGATAAAAACAGTTATCGGAAATATCAAGTTAAAACGGTCATTGGCCCAGACGATTATGGAACGATGAAAGAAATTATCTATCGTAGATATCAAAGATTATTGATGGATTCGATGAAAGATCGGCCTGATTTAATCATTATGGATGGTGGTCTTGGTCAAGTCCGCGCTTGTAAGGAAATATTAGCTAGTCTTTATCTCGATATTCCTGTTATTGGACTTAGGAAAGATAGTTTTCACAAAACCGATGCGATCATCGGACTTGATGAAGTTGTGATTCCGATTGACCGTCATTCTCCGCTTTATGTCTTTTTGACAAAAGTTCAAGACGAAGCGCATCGCTTTGCTATCACCTATCATCGCGAAAAACAATCAAAACAGATATTCGCTTCAATTCTCGACCAAATTCCTTTGATTGGAAAAACATCGAAACAAAAGCTATTAGAAAAATACAAAACGATAGAAGCAATTAAAAACGCACCAATCGAAGATTTAAAAGCGCTAGGTTTAACCACCCCTGCAATTGAAAACTTAAAAATCGCGTTACTCGCCAATCGGGAGTAACGTTTTTTTGTATTAAATGTTTAAATTCGTGATAAAATAGTTAAAGGTGATTATTATGTCAACATATGTTTACGGACCTTTACACAGCGTTATGGTAGAACATCGAATTGTATCGATTAAGCAAGGCAAACGGGTTGCTTATTTTTATATGGCAAAAGGAATGTTCAATACTTTCATGCAATATTTGAATGAAGGTATTTATTTGTTTATGATGGTAAACGACCATGAAAAACGGACAAAAGGCGTCATGACAAGAACTGTAGAATCTTTAGATAAAATCATTTTTCCGGATCGTCAAAATCCGCGAATATATTATGATATAAACATCATCAAATCAGGGATTCAATCGATCATGAATGGAACTCAACCTAAACTGTTCTTAGACCTTGAAATGTCGATGCCCCCTTATCAAAATTATGAGAAGTTCATCTCTGAAATTATTCAATGTGGAATGGTTTTAGTCGATAATGAAGGTCATGTTTTAGAAAATCACAATGAATTTATTAAACCGACATTAAACAAAGAACTTTCAAGCCGGACGAAGAAATTTCTTCATATTACTCAAGAGACAATTGATGCAGGTATTCCCTATCTGGATTTTTATCGAATCTTGGAAAGAATTATCAAAACCAAACGACCCATGATTGTCGTTTGGGGACAAAATGACATTATTGAAATCAAAAAATCGACGCAAGTTCATCATTTGCCCGATTTGACAAGAAATGTACAGTTTATCGATTTGTTAAAACTACATAAACATTATTTTGGGCTCAAAAACGATTTAGGATTGTTTAATGCCTATAAACTGTATACCGAAAGTGTTCCCGAACAACAAACTCATGATGCCTTTGAAGATGCTATGTTCACAAAAATTATATTTGATTATTTTAAAAAAGTTTGTAATGGCGAGATAAAAACGGTCAATTTTGAAACAAACGAGAAAGTTAATCATTAGATTCTATCTTTCAAACTTATTTGAACCTCAAAATATATTTGAGGTTTTTTTATTATTGATGCTCTTATCTCATAATGATGTGGTTTTTTTATGATTTTTATGGTATATTATATATGCATTAAACGGGACTTAACATAGTTAAGGCCCGATGATGTCTGTTATTGATTTATGAAGCTGAATTGATGGTGATGGTGTGGTTTATTTTGTACTTCCGCTAATGATTTTAGTATTCGCATTTCTTTTGATTTATCTATCAAAGAATTCGAATGTCGATTTTTCAAAAATACTAAAGGTATTAAGCGTTTCGTTGTTTATTGTATACATGTTTCGTCTGTTTTCTTCTGATTTGATTGATGGAACTTTTAATCTTTTCAAAATTGTCCAATCTTCACTCATTACCCCCGAATCAACTTGGTTCTTTAGTGGTTTTAAAACATTCTTCATTATCTTGCTTAGATGGCTTACTGTCATGTTTGTGGCTTTCGGGATTGTCAGTGGATACTTTAAACAACCAACACTTAAAATTTCTTTAGGGTTTTTAGGTACTTTAGTAGTTGTTCTGAACATCATCTTTTTTCAATCACATTTGACCGCCTTTTTTGGACCTGGTTCAGAGGAACTCATATCCTTGCGGGGAATCCAATACATGGTTGAAACCGTTCTACTCGGGTTGATAACGATTTTAAACTTATATACGGTATTAACCAACAAAAAGACCTATCTAAATGTTCCTTTAATACGGCGTGCCATTTTTGTCACGTTTATTTCCATGGTGGCATTTATGCCACAATCACTGTTATACAATTTATTTGGAAATTCGGGTGTCGTGGCTGATGAATTTACACCCATTCACCGCATTACGATATATTTTACCTTTGTCTTCATGATTTTAGGATATTTGTTGATGCGTAATCAAAAACAAGAAGACAAGAATTTATTCTTTGTTATTCTCGCTTTGTCTGGTTTCTTCCAATTTTTCTACGTTAGAAGATCTGGGTTAGGTGGACTTCCGCTTCATTTGTGTAACACCGCTATTATTATGATGTTCTTTGCTTACGTGTTTAAGCTCAGAGGAGTTTTTTATTTCAGCTATTTTGTGAATGTTGTTGGAGCTGCTTTTGCGATATTATTACCTAACTATACAATTGACGCTTTTTCAATTTCATCTGTCAGTTATTGGTATAATCATATTTATGCTTTTGTATTACCAGTCCTAGGTGTTGCATTACGTGTATTCGATCGTCCGACATTAAAAATGATGTATAAAGCGATCTTCATTTTTAGTCTTTATTTTATATCGATGGCAATTATTAATGCTTGGTTTAATAATTATGAGAGTGTTGACTATTTCTTCCTTTATTCTGACCATATTAGTGGAATGCTAGGTCTTGAACGGCTACAGTACTCTTATGTCTTTGCAATTAGGGTTAATCAAACGGTAACGTTAAGATTTTTCTGGTTATATCACATCATGCTCTATGTCGGTTTCATCATTATGATGTTTATCACCTGGGCCATCTACGATATGCTCTTCAAAGCGTTTGATCAGTATTATGACATGCTTGATAAACGCAAAAAGATGAAATTGGATTTATTAGGGGTGAACGCTTTGAGGAAGAAGAATGAGTTAGAAAACATACAAAATTACTCGGGATCTGAGATGATAAAAATTACACATTTCAGTAAACGATATGGAGCTTCTAAATATTACGCTGTTGACGATTTTTCATTAACTGTTAAAGGTGGAGAAGTTTTTGGATTCTTAGGGCATAATGGCGCTGGAAAATCAACGACAATCAAAAGCCTCGTTGGAATTCAATCAATTACTGAAGGGGATATGGAGATTTGTGGTTATAATATCAAAACACATCCTTTAGAAGCAAAATTAAATATCGGTTATGTATCAGATAATCATGCAGTTTACGAACGATTAACCGGTAGAGAATACATCAATTATGTCGCTGATTTATACATGGTACCTCAGTTAGAACGCGATGAAAGATTGAATCATTATCTTGATCGATTTGCTTTAGCCGACGCGATTGATAACGAAATCAAAAGCTACTCACATGGCATGAAGCAAAAGCTCGTTGTTATTTCCTCTTTGATTCATGACCCAAAAGTGTGGATTCTCGATGAACCATTGACTGGACTTGATCCAACTTCCTCACATCAAATCAAAGATGAAATGCGTGAACATGCGAATAGAGGTAACACCGTATTTTTCTCATCACATGTCATTGAAGTTGTTGAAAAAATATGTGACCGAATCGCTATTATTCGTAGAGGAAAACTCGTAGGCATTTTTGAAATTGCAAAACTAAAAGAACAAGGACTGACACTCGAGCAATTATATTTGCTCCACGTCAAAAAGGATTAGTTCCGTGTTCAGGCGGTTATTCGTCCTGACAATGATTCAATTATCAAGCAAGATGAAATTGAAGATTACAAATCATAAAAGGTTTATTGCAAATCTTGCTTTAAGATTATTGGCTCTCGTTGTCGTTTCTGTCGTTATGATTTTCATGCTTTATTTTTTAAATAATGTCCTCTATATACCCGTCAATGTCTACTTTATCATCTTTGTTTTGTTTGTGACGCAATTGACAAGCATTGTTGCATGTACAACAGGGCTCATGGTCGATTTATATGCCAGCAAAGACAATGCTATTTTATTATCGTTTCCAGCAAAACACGATGAAGTGTTTACGAGCAAACTATTGGTATTTTATATCAACGAATTCCTAAAAAATTTAGCTTTTCTTGTCCCGATGCTTATTGCATTTGGTGTCATTAGCAATTTACCAATCACTTACTATCTACATATCTTAACTATGATTTTTATTTTGCCTTTACTACCAGTATTGCTCGCGGCTATCTTATCAATTCCGATTATGTTTATTCGGCAATTCCTACAAAGCAGAAATGTTATATCGCTTATCTTGATAATTATCTTAGGTGTATTTGTATTTCTTGGCCTCACGGGATTACTGGATGAAATTCCAACTCCAATACGGATTGTTGCACTTTATAATAAGTTTGTAACATCACTTACGGTCTTTATGCAGTCATCTGCAAAATATGCACTCATCTACGCCAATATTGGTCGATTGTTATTTGGAATCAATGTTCTTGCGAACTATGGAATCGTATTTGGTGCCTTAATGATTCTGATTGCACTCGTTGTTTTAATCTCAAGACCTTTATTCTTTAATTTAGCTTCGCACACATCCGAATATGCAGTAACAAAAAAGCATAAGGGAAAGAATAAAGTCAGTAAGAATCTATTTTGGACATTCTTCAAAAAAGAATTTACCATTTCAATTCGAAGTTCGAATGAAATGCTATCCAATTACGTTTTATTAATCATGTTTCCATTTATTGTTTACGTCCTTAACTACATTTACATCGGCATTGATCGTTCAACATTTGGAACAAAACTTGTCATTGCATTTGATATTATGATTAGCCTATTGCTTGTGACGGCATCGAATACTGCTTCAGCAACAGCAATTTCAGTTGAAGGTGCTGAGTTTGTTTTGTTAAAAACCGCGCCTTCAGATACAAAAAAGATGGCTTGGGCAAAAGTCGCTTTTAACATGATTGCTTCGACATTAATCATTTTATTAATCTTTGTTTTATTTCAATTATCATTGCCGCAGTTTTCGCCCATGGATATTTGGTTGATGTTCATCGTCGTCGTATTTGTAAATAGTGGTCATATCTTATGGAGTTTTCAAATTGATTTACTGAATCCAAAATTAGCAGATTACGCTGCGACCGCATCACTGTCTAACAATGAAAATATTTCAAAATCAATTGTCATCGGTTTGGTTTTAAGCATTATCTTTGGGGGAGTATCGGCTTTTCTCTTAATCGAAGATTATGCCTCAGGATGGTTTCGAATTATCTTGCTTGCGGTTGCATTTTTCATCATTCGATTTTATCTATTTAGTAATTTTTTAAAGGTCTATTTTCGTGAAATTGAGTTTTAAGGTGGTGATTTTATGAATAAAAAAGTAATCGTTCTTCTTGTTTTGATTCTCAGCGCTTTGTCAATTATGGCAATTAGTGTCTGGGGTTCTTTACCCGAATCCAATGATCGCCCAAGCGTTGTATCGATTACCATTGTTGATTTTGATTTACAAAATAACGATGGCGATAAAATAAAAAGCGTGGTAGATGTTATAACAGAAGATGATTATATCTATGAAATAGCGTTTACAATCGGTCCCATCAACGCTGATTCAAAAATCAAAGCTTCAACCAATCAATCGGGAATTACCGCTAGAGTTGATGACATGAAATCGGTGGTTTATGTTATCTTCGATATCAACAAAATTGGAACGACAGTAACTATAACGATTTGGGATAAAAACACTCAAGTCAAAGATGAAGTTACACTCATGTTTTTACCACCATCTGAAATTATTATCAATGATCCAGATATATTCTAGGATTTTAAGTTGATAAATTGTAAAAAAAATAGGGGGAAATAAACTTTGAACACCATGAAAAAAATTCTGACTACAGCCATGCTAATAGTTGGTCTGCTCTTCTTAGTTGCCTGTGAATCAGGCATCACAATTGCATTTGAAACAAACGGCGGAAATGAGATTGCCGACGTTAAATTAACGCTTGATTTAGATTTATATGATCTTGAAGAACCGACTAAAACCGGTAATAATTTTGCTGGTTGGTATACTGATGCCAATTTAGAAAACGAATTTGATCCAGCAGAAACAATTACAGAAAATATTACATTATATGCAAAATGGACACCGCTTGTTTATACAGTATCAATTTCGATTGATGGTGTCATTACGACTCAAACGGTCAATTATAATGAAAATGCAGTTTTACCACCCAATCCAACCAAAGTGGGTTACACTTTCACCGGTTGGAGTAGTGAAGGTAAAAACATTAAATCTGATTTAACGATTACCGCTTCATTTTTACTGAATGCCTACACGATTACATTTGTTGTTGGTGAAGAAGAACTCTTTACAAGAACTGTCAATCATGGAGGATCTTTAGGTACTGAATTAATTCCAGTGGTACCGGAAGTCACAGGTAAAAATGGGGTTTGGAATCAAACAAACTTCACGAATATTACTTCGAATATAACTGTCACAGCGATTTACACAGACAAAGTTTACACAGTGACTTACGTCAATAAAGAGGGGGATACACTCCTTGGAAATGCTTCTTTTGGTCCTTTTGAAGTCCCACATGGAACAGTGATATCTGAACCGAATGCAACTGATACCATTACAGGTTACGATTTTGTTGCATTTGATTATGATTTTGAAGATGCTGTTACAGGCAATTTAACCATTGTAGCCAACTATACAAGAAAATCCTATTCTGTGACTTTCAGAGGTTTGAATGGTATTGCATTAGGTACTCAATCAGTTCTTTATGGAAATGATGCAACGGCACCTGCTTATAGTGCTCCAGAAGGGTATACTTTAGGCGGTTGGGATGTTTCTTTCGTTGATGTTGCATCCAATTTGACTGTCAATATGCTTTTAATTCCAAATGAATACACTATTGTATTTAATACAGGAGAAGGTAGTTCGGTACCGTCAATCGTTGCCAATTATTTAAGCCCGGTTACCGCTCCTAATGAGCCTACTTTAACCGATATGGTTTTCCAAGGTTGGTATTTAAACGCTGAAGGAACAGGCAATCCTTTTATCTTCACGAGCGAAACGAAAATGCCTTTGAATGGATTAACGCTTTACGCAATTTGGGATTTTGCAAGTTCCTATAACTTATCTGTCGTTTATTCATTAACCAAATCATCAGGAACACAACTGACTGATCCAATTGTAATGCAAATGGATTATTTAGAAACCTATAGTCCTAATGTCGTCATTGAAGGTTATGATTTTGTCCAATACACGGTTGATGGGGTTGATTATAATGATATCAACGGACTCATCACTGTTGATTCAACCATTTCTGTTGTCATTCATTATCAAATTAAAACCTTTACCATTACCTTTACTCAAAATCCTGCCGGAACGAAAATTGATGAAGAATTTACAGTTGAATACAATGCTACATTTACTGCAATTCCTGCTTTAACGCTCGTTGACGGTAAAGATGTGATGTGGGACCGTGAAGTTTTCAACAATATTCAATCTAATATTCTCGTCGGAGCGCTCTATTTCTCCAACACTTTAAAACGTGTTGTCTTTATGGATGGAACAGTCATTAAATACATCGCTGTTCAAGAAGTAGATACTGATGTCGATATCATTTCAAATAACTCGGCATTAACGAACTTAACAAAACCGGGTTATGTATTTATAGGATGGTATGATTCACCAAGTTTTACCAATCAAATCAATTTTGATACGTTCAAATATAATTCATTTGAAGGCACTGCAGCAACAATCTATGCTAAATGGGAACCTTTAATTCAATTAGCAACGCCTGTTGTAACAAACGTGACTGATACGACCATTACTTGGTATGTCAATCATGTGAACGGATTATATCCGGTAACATTTAAATTGTTACTTGATGGCGTTGAATCAATTATCACGCCATTAACCACAGTACCTTCTGGTTCGTTGACAACTTATACTTATATCGCAGAACAATTAGACATCGCCGGAACTCATACCATCAAATTAATTTCTCAAGGAGTCGAAGGTATTTCAATGTCATCAGTTTATTCCAACACATTTACTCACGTGACTGAAGCTGATCCTGTTGAAGTCGTCGACGAAACTTTAATTTATGATTACTTCCTCATCGAAAAAGCGGGCCTAGTTACAACTTATATTTTCTATACCGATATGGTCTACAATTTTGATGCAAAATATGATTTTACAATTACTGAAGGTGGTTCACTTGTTTCGGCGAATGACAATAAATTGAATACAAATTCAACTCCAGGTCATTTCTCGTTTGATGTATATAATTCGCTCACCCTTGAAACAAAACATTATCAAGGTGAAGTAGTGACTTACATCAGTCAATTCGCTTTAGGTTCAAACTTAAACAATTATATTTCATCAATCAATCCAGAGAACGATTTATTCTTATCCGACACAGTAACACCGTATCTCGTCGGTTCCATGAATGATTTTCACTTTGATATTCGCATTCTTGACAGTAAAGGTGCGCGTGTTGAACAAACAAATGCGGAGTTACTTTATAAATTCTATCTTTGGAATGGCGCTTCTTATGAATTGCTAACCACAAACTTATCTACTTATCTTTCTATCTCTGAAGATTACATCATCGATTTTAAAACAATCGCTGAAGGGAAGCAATTCAAAGTCGAAATTGATCCGAAATATGAAGCGACAAAAGTTCAATCGCCAACATTGTCATTTGAATTCAAAGTCAATAATGGTTATAACGTCTTTACAGACGCAGATTTAAAAACTTATTTCGCAGATTTTTCAGTGCAATCGATTAATATTCATTCGACGATTATCGCTACTTTAGCAGCAAATCAACTCAACGCAGACGGAACGCCTGTCAATGGTTATGCAACACCTACTGGACCGGGTTCTTCCGATGGAACAAAGATTTATGCCAATCCTTACATTCGTATGAGCGGCGCAATCGATAATGATAATCTTGTCATTAACGGAAACTACTTTACCATCAATGGCTCTAATTTGCCTTATATGAAAGTTACGTCTGACCCTGATGGTGGATTTACCGATACTGGTTTTGATGGTTCATTTGACGTTGTCAGCGTTCAGGTTGCTATACTCTACTATAACGTATTCCATTCATCAAATCTCGCCATTAATAATAACCATGTTGCATTCAATAACTTGACGCTTGTTGGCAACACTTCAACGCCAGCAATTAACTACTCTCAAAGTGCTGAAGAAATTTTACTCGCAGAACAATTGATGAGCAGAAACTCCGGCGGATACGTTGGCATTACCGTGCGTGCAGGTAACAGTCATATATTCAACTCCAATATTGGCCTCATGACCATTGGCGTTACGACAAATGCTTACGGCTTAACAACCGAAGGTGCCATTGTTACGACGCATATCGATCATTCAACTTTCTACAACGAATGGGCTAACTCCATCTTCGGATGGGCTTCAAGTCAAATAACGATTACTGCTTGCGATATCGGATTATCCGGCGGAGCAGCAATTCATGTTGAAGATAACCGTCCTGGTAGTGGTGGAGCAGAAGATCCAACGGTCAACCTTGATGCATTAACAACAGTTAATAACTGGGTTTCTGGTCAAGAAGCTTGGTTTAAAGCCTATGGTATGACCGGAGCAGCACTGGCAATTAAAACGAATGCTGACGGTGGAATAGCGCCGATGAACAAAACGATTATTCGTTTAGTTGAAAATCCTGTCACGGGACTTGAAACTGAAATGTTTAATTTCGTATTATTAACAAAAGCATTAAGTGGTGCGGATTCAGATACAAATGGTGACCAAATGATCGATACTGGTTCTGAATTCCTTCTCAATATTCCTAACGGCAGTGGATCTTCAGTCGCTGTTGATCAAGCCTATAATTTCTTGCTGGGTTCTGATCCGAGAATTATGAGTGGAAACTTTGTGTTTGCCATCAACGATTTACTTGATTCAACAGCCTTTATGACGGCGGTTGGTACCCTTATGGCTACAAAAGGTCTTGGTCAAGGAGATGCGGCAAATCTTGTATACATGGCAGCTTTCCATAACATTACTCCTGACCAAGCTTATAACCTTTATGGGGCGATGTTAACTTATGGATTGACTTGGCAACAAGCTTATGGCGCTTTAGGTTTAACTGGTCAAGCCCCTAATGAAGGCCGTTACATGGAAATATCAGCTCAAGTTGCAGGCCTTGGACCCATTATCATGATTACCGAGTACTTTGCAAAAACTGCCGAATAAATAAATTGAGACTCTATTCATTTAGAGTCTTTTTTTTGCATAAAAAAAGTTGTTTTCAAAGAAACAACTCATTTTAATTTTATAATACCATGATAACCGGCATAATCATCGGTTCACGGTTTGTCTTATCTAAGATAAATTTTCCAAGGGTTTTAATCAAATCATTCTTGATGCCACTGATATTAATCTTTTTACCGGAATTCAAATAACGATCGGTCACATCCAATGACATGGATTGTAACGTCTTTATCATCGCTTCATTATCTTTAAAATAGATAAACCCTTTAGAGATGATGGTTGGCGTGCAGATGACTTCTTTGCGGTCTTGATTGATGGTCATCACGACGGATAATAAACCGTCTTCAGATAGTTCCCTTCTATCTTTTATAACTTGGGAACCAATTTCTCCGATAGCTGCTCCATCAACATAGATATCGGCTGTTTGAACTTTACCCGCAATTCTCGCACTATTTGCGGTTAAAGCTAAGACATCACCATTATCCATAATGAATGTATTATCTTTAGGAATGCCAGTATCAATCCCTAGTTGAGCATGTTTTTTGAGCATGCGGTATTCGCCATGAATTGGCATGAAATATTTTGGGTTTAATAGTTTTAACATTAATTTTTGTTCGTTTTGTCCTGCATGACCGGAGGCATGAACGTCGGCGAATGGGGATTGTGTAATCACGGTCGCACCTGATTTATAGAGAAGATTGATCGTCTTATTGACCGATTCTTGATTTCCAGGAATCGGAGAAGAAGATAGAATGACCGTATCTCCAGGAATCAGGGATATTTGTTTATGGGAACCAGATGCAATTCTTGATAAGGCTGCCAAGGGTTCCCCTTGTGAGCCCGTACAAAGAATTGTAATATTTTTGCGATCTATTTGTCCCACTTCACGCCCATAAATGAAAGTTCCTTCGGGGGCATTAATATATCCCATTTGGACACCGACATCAATATTCTTTTCCATCGAACGTCCGAAGACTGCGATTTTTCGCTTAGTCTTGACACTTGCTTCAACGATTTGTTGAACCCGGTGAATGTTTGATGCAAATGTTGCGATGATCACACGTCCATGGATATTTTCAAATAATTCATGGATGGTTTCAGATACAACTTTTTCAGAAGTTGTGAAATCTTCCAATTCAACATTCGTAGAATCAGATAATAGACATAATACGCCTTCTTTTCCGAGACCAGCAATGGTATGATAGCTTGCATCTTGGAATGTTGGTGTAAAGTCAAATTTAAAGTCTCCTGTATGAACAATCGTGCCTTCTGGCGTTCGAATCGCTATTCCGTGAGAATCAGGGATGGAATGATTAGTTCGAAAGAAATCTAATGTTAAAATACCCAATTTGATTGGGGTTCCTTCGTGATATTCAATAATGTTGGCTTTTAAGCCTCTGTGGTCTTCTAATTTAGTTTTGATAAGTCCAATAGCAAGTCCATTCGCGTAAATGACAGGAATTTTGACCTGTCGTAATAAAAATGGAATTGCACCGATGTGGTCTTCATGACCGTGCGTAATAACTAATGCCTTGATTTTATCTTGGTTTTCTATGAGATAAGTGTAATCGGGAATGACATAATCAATACCCATCAAAAACTCATCAGGAAATAAAAGCCCTGAGTCAATGATGACCAGCTCGTCCTTATATTGAACGCAGTACATGTTCTTTCCAACTTCACCTAAACCACCAAGCGCAAAAATCCCGACTTCTCCGAAATTTAATAACTCATTTTGCATAGTGTAATATATATAATCCTTTCATTAATCTATGGAATGTTTTATCCTCATGTGTATTATACACAATAGGACGGTATTATGCAAATGAATGAGCCAAATTTCTATTGAAAATGGTTATAAACTCTTGTGATTCAATCCTTCAGTTTGGCTTTTTTTGAACTCATAAGTATGATATACTATAAATAGCGAGGTGATTATAATGGTAGCTAAAATATTGGTTGATGTTCCTGCGAAAGCGGTGGACAAACTTTTCGATTATTTAATCCCGCGTGAATTAGAATCGGTTCTTGAAGTTGGCGCTCGCGTAATTGTTCCATTTGGTCCCCGTGAATTGATGGGATTTTGTATTGAAGTTACTGAAAATGCGGACTATACAAAAGAACTTAAAAGCATAATTAATGTCTTAGATATTGAGCCATATATCACTCCTGAATTAATTGGACTGGCGAAACGACTCTCAATTGAAACGACAACTCTGCTGATTAAAGTACTTGAAACGATGTTGCCTGCAGCATTGAAAGCTGTTTATACAACAAAACTGACGGTCATTAATCAAGAACAGCTGCCAGATAATTTGAAACCGTTTTTTAGAGATAATGATTCAGTCACTTTTGATAAGTCTTTTATTGACCATGCTAAAAGCATAAAACAAGCAATTAAGAATAATGTATTAAGACAAAGTTATGACATCAAATCAAAATCACGTCCTCAATATCAAAAACTGATTAAATTGATTGATCCGAACCACATTCCAAAATCTGAGAAACATTTGAAACTGATGGATTATCTAAAATCATTACCGAATCGTGTAGGATTATTGAATGAAGTGCTTGAATCACTCCATTTGACTTCATCGATTGTAAAAACGCTTGAAAGTAAAAAAGTAGTTCAAGTATTGAACCAAGAAATTTACCGAGAGATTGAATCAATCCAAGAACCCCATGATAAACGGGTAAATTTAAACTTAGAACAACAAACTGCTTTTCATCAAATCATTGAATCTCTTAATCAACAAACAACCTTCTTACTTCATGGCGTTACAGGATCAGGTAAAACCGAAATCTATTTGGCTGCCATCGAAGAAGTCTTGAAACTAGGGAAAGACATTATCTTTTTAGTCCCGGAGATTGCTTTGACTCCAATGATGGTCAACCGTTTCAAAGGTCGCTTCCATAATCAAGTTGCTATCTTGCATTCGGGTTTATCCATTGGCGAAAAATACGATGAGTGGCGTAAAATTATTAGAGGGGAAGCTAAAATTGCAGTAGGTGCGAGAAGCGCCTGTTTTGCGCCGTTTACCAATCTTGGTTTGATTGTTATCGATGAATGTCATGAATCAACTTATAAACAAGAAGATATGCCAAAATACTATGCGCTCGATGTTTGCCTAGACCGAGCTAGTCAATATCAATGTCCTGTTATTTTAGGATCTGCAACGCCAAACGTTGAAACCTATGCGAGGGTAAAAAGAGGTTATTTCAAATTACTTGAATTACCCAAAAGAGCACAAAATGTCGATATGCCATCCGTAAAAGTGATTGATATGAAGACCGAATTTAAATCCGGTAATTTAAGTTCAATCTCAATGGATTTACAAAACGCGATCCAGTCAAGATTATCAAAAGGTGAACAAACAATTCTTTTAATCAATCGTCGTGGATATTCTACTTTTGTCATTTGCCGTAACTGTGGACATGTTGCTAATTGTCCCAACTGTGATATCTCTTTGGCCTATCATGAAATCGATCATTCTTTGAAGTGTCATTATTGCGGTCATAAAGAGGATATTCATAAAGTCTGTTCTAAATGTGGTAGTGAAGATTTGAAATTTATGGGAACAGGAACACAAAAAATAGAAAATGAAATCCAAACATTATTTCCTACTGCAAGAATTGTGCGAATGGATAATGATACAACACGAAAGAAGAACGCTCATGAAAAATTATTGAACGAATTTGAAATGGATGGCGACATTTTAATTGGAACGCAAATGATTGCAAAAGGGCTCGACTATCCGAATGTCACATTAGTGGGCATCATTCAGGCGGATGGAAATTTGTTTAATGCTGATTTTCGTGCCCCCGAGAAAACGTTCCAATTGATCGTACAAGTGTCCGGAAGAGCTGGACGACATGCGATCGCAGGCGAGGTTTTTGTTCAAGTTTTTAATCCGAATCATTATGCGATTTTATATGCGGTTAATAATGATTATCAAGGGTTTTATAACTATGAAATGCAACTTCGTAAACTTGCGAGATATATTCCGTTTTATTTCCTCACTCAGATTGTTATCTCAGGTGAAAACGTTAGAGATATTTTCTTAAGAGGACGTGAGATTGTTAAATTGTTGCGAAAGAATTTAACCCAAGATGCAATTATTCTAGGACCCGTATTGCCGCAAGTTGCCCGCATTAAGAATCGGTATCATTGCCAAATATTAATAAAATATCGAAAAGAACCTTCACTTGATGATACACTATTTGAGATGATCGATACATATCAAACCGACCAAATCTATATTACTGTCGATAAGACACCGATGTAAGGAGCGATCTATATGAAAATTGTATTTATGGGAACGACTGATTTTTCTGTTCCAATTTTAGAAGGATTATTAATGAATCATGAAGTGAGCTTAGTCGTCACACAACCAGATCGACCTTACGGTAGGAAACAAACATTAAAACCATCACCCATCAAAGAATTTGCATTATCGCATCAATTAAGAATTTTTCAACCAGAGAAGATAAAAGTGAATTATCAACCCGTTTTAGATGAGTCTCCAGATGCCATTATTGTTGCCGCATTTGGTCAAATGATTCCAAAGATTATTCTTGATTATCCGAAATATAAATGCATTAATGTTCATGCTTCTTTGTTACCTAAATATCGAGGCGGATCACCCATGCATACCGCCATAAAAAACGGAGAATTGAATACGGGTGTCACCATTATGTATATGGCTCCCAAAATGGATGCAGGCGAACTCTTATCGCAACAATCGATTCCGATCAAAGAAAATGATACGGTAGGAACACTTGAAAGAAAACTCGCAATCGTCGGAAAAGAGTTATTGCTTGAAACCCTTGCATTCATTGAGAATAATTCGATTCAATCGTACCCTCAAGATGAAACGCAAGTCACTTTTGCATGGAACATCAAACCCGAGGATGAATTACTAGATTTTACTAAATCAACACTTGAAGTCTATAATCATGTTCGCGCTTATAACCCATGGCCAGTAACGCATTTTGTTGTTAATGGTTTAAAAATCAAGGTTTTTGAAGTTGCTATAGCTAATTTACCATTAGAAACCTATTCCAACATTCTCCCCGGAGAAGTAGCGGATATTATTAAAAATGAAGTTTATATCCGTGTAAAGGATGGGTTTATCCAATTAAAAATGATTCAACCATCAGGAAAAAATGTGATGGATATAAAAGCATTTATGAATGGTGCTGGAAAAAGTGTTTTTTATGTGGGAAAACTCTTGAAATAGATATTATTTCAATCCTAAAATGTGGTATAATATATTATTATGCAATTAATTCTAATGGTCATCTATTTATAGGAGGAAAGCTATGAATCGTCAAAAAAACTTATTTTCTAGAGAAGAAATGTTTGTTATGAACCTTCAAAAACTCAATGAGCGAGGTATATCAATTGAAGAAATTGCTGAAATTGCTTTTCGTCAGCAGTCGCGATGGAAACCCGATATTTCCTTGCTTGAATGTAGAGAATCTGTTGAGAAAATTTTATCACTTCGAGATGTTTTCCATTTGCTGCAATTAGGCGCAGAAATTGATCGTTTAACAGAAGAAAAAGCATTCAAGGGGCCAATTCAAGAAATATTAGCTTCGGATTTAGGTATGTTTGGTATTGATGAATTATTTGGACTTGAACTTGCCGGATTATATGGAACCATCGGGAAAACTAATTTCGGTGATATCGATGTCAATAAACCAATGGCGATTGCCAGACTCAATGATGCTGGAAAACATAAAGAAGGTATTTGTCATACTTTCTTAGATGATATCGTCGGTGCCATCGCAGCGGCTGCTTCAACAAGAGTGGCTCAAATTGAAAATGAACTTGAAGCCAAAAAAGACCCCAATGTAATTGACACTCCTCAATTGTTCTAATCCATTTATCAAGGTATCGAAGGAGGTGAAACTGAATGGACAACCGCGAAAAAACTTTAGATGAATTCTTTCGAAAAAATGATACGACACAACGTCGTAAATATACCAAAGAAGTCAAAAAATCTGAACCGGATAAAATCGATGAGTATCTTGACTCGGTTTCATCCAAAAAAATCAAGAAAAAGAAATCCTTCGCTGATAAATTGGTTGATTTCTTTCGACTTTCATCTTTCAAAAACAAATTTGATGAAAAAAAAGTTAGTGTCAACCGCGAACAAAAAGCATTTGAAAACAAAAGCAGATTTTCTGAGTTTTGGATTCGAATTGGACAATTTCTAACGAACCGTTTCAGTTTTGAAGCCGGGGTTGATATTTTAGACGAAACCTCGGTTCTCTATCGAAAAAACCTTGTCATCAAAAACATATTATGGATTACGAACGTTGTATTCTTAGTCTTTACGATGATTGGTTCTGAGGGCGTTAATCTTAGAGTCAATTTAATCTTATCGTTTATATTTTTCTTAGTCATGTTTTTTACAAATCTTTCTGTACGAAAAATAATTCATGAAGAACCCAAGACATTGCAAAAACAACAAATGGCAGAATATATCTCGGCAATCTATATTTTAATGATGGCGATTGTTGTTTATATCAAACTAAGATTAACCATTGGTAATTCAACCAATTCTGCGTTTTTTAGCATTTCTCAAGCGGGATACTCTCTAATCTATTTCTCTTTAGTCGTATTAGCTCTTTATCAAGATTCCAAATTGCTGAAATTAATCTTCAAAGTTGCAATTATATTGATGACGATTGTCCATGTTACCATTCTCTATCCTGTGATTTTATATGCGAATGATTTTTCGACATTAATCAATTATATTAAAGGCCCGATAATAACAGATATTATATTAAGAACCATCGTCT
>DIJY01000014.1 GCA_002421405.1 Caryophanales bacterium UBA5632
CCACTTGGGTACTCCTCCGTAATAACACAGGTGACTTTTGGGCACCTGTGTCTAGTGTATTATAAGGCAATTCAATAAACATGCCTATCATTTAAAAACTGGCGGAGTAAGAGAGATTTGAACTCTCGCGTCGGTCACCCGACCTACGCCCTTAGCAGGGGCGCCTCTTCGGCCACTTGAGTATTACTCCATTAAGACAGTCAGCCCTATAATATTACATTATTTTTGGCTGACTGTCAATATTTATTAACTTGCGTAAGGTTGTTTATCCTCTGTTTCATCTTGAATCGGTTTAGGTAATTCTTTTTCTGGAGTCGGTTGTTTTTGATTGCTTTTACGTTCATTTATTGACTTAGAAGTCTCACGGTATTTTTGGTATCCGCCATAGCCATCATAACCTAAATAAATGCCACCACCAATCGAGATGAATAGAACAATCCATCCAAGTGTAGAAATAATATCAACACCCATGACAGTTAATACAAAAATGGCCGGTCCTAATGTTAAACAAACGATATGAAACCAAAATTTTAAAGGTTCTGATTTTTCTTGGAAATAATAAAGCGAAAGCATATAGATGATTCCTCTTGCATAGAAGAATATGGCAAGTAAATAGCCGTAGATTCCAATCCAGAAAGCATCATCTGAATTACCAGAGAATACAACATAAATCATCACGCCGCCCATGATTGTATCAAAAATGATTTCAATCAGATTGATGGTTCTTAATACTTCTTTTTTCAAAGTTTTCATCAACGGTACAACACGAAGCAAAGAGAATAATACAATCGCAATACCTGTAGTAGCGTAAACAACTTTTACTTCATACAATTTCATTAAAATTCCGCCGGAAAGTAAAACTGCTGCTAAAATCCATTTGATTAACCATCCGTATCCAAACTTGGGTTTATTCATAAAACAGTTGCCTCCTTCTGAATCTAGGCTATTGTTAGCCTTTGTAGTTATATTATATAACAATTTCATTAAAAACAATAGAATTCACAAGTATTTACTCAATGTCTTTTGTAAAGAAAACCTGGTTTTTTCCATTTCCTTTAGCGCAGTAAAGCATATCATCGGCTTCTTTGATATAAGTATCTAATGATTTCCCGATTATTTTTTTGGTTCCACTGAGTCCAAAACTCGCAGTCACTTTCATTTTACGTTTATCATAAACAAATGAATGATTTGATAATGTTTCACATATATCCGTAATTTTCTTCTTAATTTCATGGATTTTGACATTTGTCTGCATATAGACAAATTCTTCGCCGCCGTATCTTGCAAAGATTCCATCAGAATTAAGTTTTTTGGATACAATCAATGTCATCTCTTCTAAAACATAATCTCCCGCTTGGTGTCCATATATATCATTGACAATTTTAAAATCATCCAAATCAAACATCACAATCACGAGATTCTGATGTTCAATCTGAGCCAAGTCAAACGCTTCCGTCGCTAATTTATAAAAATACCGACGGTTATAGATATTGGTCAAACCATCATATGACGCCATATGTTCCATTTTTATAAATTCTTCTTTTTGAAGCGTCGTATCATAAAAAATCGCACAATATCCGTTAAAGATTTTTCCAATATAAGAATTGGTCAATACTTGTAATTCTACCGAATAATACTTTGTTATTTCATTGAATGAAAATGAAATTTCATGATGATGATTCTTAAGCAATTCCTCACAAACAGACTTATCCATTCCACATAAGTCTCCAAGTTTTAATCCGTGAGGATATTCTTTTTGATTGATGAAGAGCTCCTGTGCTTTTTCATTCATACTGACCAACGTGAATGCTTCGTCTAAAATCACGATTGGCGATATTGATTTTTCATAGATGAGTTGATATGCTTTTGGAACAAGGTCAAATAACTCATAATGAAACAAAGCAAAAAATAAAACAAAGGCAAAAATGGATGTGAAAAAAGGTGTCGAATCAATTGGTGACGATTTTGAACTGATAAATTGCGTCGCAATTAATCCAAAACCGATAAAACTAATGATAAAAAGGATAAACGATCTGCTTTTAGCCAAAAATATACTTTTTCGATACGAGATATAAAAATTAACTGTCGTTAAAGCCAAAACGCAAACATTAAATCCAGCTTGGATGTAATACATGATGGCTTTGTCATAAACAATAAAATTGAATCCTTCCCAGTGTATTCCGTGATATGCGGACATGATATGAGATGAATAATAAAGCGTTTGGTACCAATGGCCATTAGAAACATACAAGAAGTTTGTTAGCATCGTTAAAAAAGGGATAAAGAATAATAGAATATAAAACGATATTTTAATCTTTCTTTGTCGATTTAATAATCTTAATGAAATTAAAAACCAAAGTGTCGTCAAATAGGGTATTGATAAATGCTGAATGTGATTAAACCATAATTTCTGAATTTCAAAATCATTAATGACAAAACCCGCATAAAATGCGGCGTATATGGCGTTGGCTAATACAAATATACCTGTTAATTTTAGCCCTGATAATTGTTCTCTTCTTGTAAAAAGGTAAATCGCTCCAACAAATAAAAATGCAGCGATAATAAATAATGATACGGCAATCACAAAATCATAACGCATCATGACACCTCCAATAGAAAAAAACTAGAAAGGTTATTTATGACCGATATTCAGTTCCGGGTTGAAGCATTGTTAATTGAAGTCTTTTACGGTCTAAATCAACAGCGATGACCCATACTTTAACGATATCTCCTACCGATACAACTTCCAAAGGATGTTTGATATATTTCTTGCTCATTTTAGAGATATGAACCAATCCCGCTTCTTTAATACCACAATCAATAAAAGCACCAAAATCAACAACATTACGAACAGTTCCTTGTAATTCCATACCCGGAACCATATCTTCTAATTTTAATAACTCACTCTTTAATAAAGGTTGCGGATAACTATCTCGTAAATCACGTTGGGGTGATACAAAAGCATCCAATAAATCATCTAGTGTAATTGGATTGATGTTTAATTTTTTGATGATGGCCTGTTTATCAGCAAATGAAACCTTGGCTTTACAGATATCTGAGCCGATTTCAGTGACATCAACTGAAATAAGTTTTAAAACATCAAGCGCTAAATCATAACTTTCAGGATGAATTGGCGTTTTATCGAGCGGATTCTTTGAGTCTGGAATTCTTAAGAATCCTATCGCTTGTTCAAAGATCTTTGGACCTAATTTAGATACTTTTTTTATCGCTTCACGACTTTTAAATGGACCTTTTTCCTCACGATGTTTAACAATGTTTGTCGCTACTGAAGCTGAAAGACCGGACACATATCTTAATAAAGAAGCCGAAGCCGTATTCACATTGACGCCGACTTGGTTAACAGCTGTCGAAACAACGAAATCAAGGGAATCATTGAGTTTAGCGATACTGACATCATGTTGATATTGACCAACGCCAATCGCTTTAGGATCGATTTTAACAAGCTCTGATAAAGGATCTTGCATTCTTCTCGCAATAGAAACCGCTGAACGTTCTTCAACTTGGAATTCTGGGAATTCCTCTCTTGCTAAATCGGAAGCTGAATAGACAGAAGCGCCGGCTTCACTGACGATAACATAGTAAAGTTTTTGACGAACGGTCTTAATAATTTCAACGACAAATGCTTCGGTTTCACGAGAAGCGGTTCCGTTACCGATGGCGATAATTTCAATATTGTGTTTTTCAATCGTATTGATAATCTTTTCTTTTGCTTCATTGATCCTTTTAGGGTTTACATGTTCGCCGATGTAAGCTTCATGAGGATAGATTACCCCTTTATCAATGAAATTGCCAAAAGCATCGATGACAGCGAATTTACATCCCGTTCTAAATGCGGGGTCAATTCCCAAAACCATCTTTCCTTTCATGGGCGGTTGAAGTAGCAAACTTCTTAAGTTCTCAGAGAAAATATGGATGGCTTGATCTTCGGCCTTATCAGTAAAATCACTTCTAATTTCGCGTTCAATTGCGCCTGAAATTAAACGTTTATAACTATCTTGGATCGCACTTTCAATCATAGGAACTACAACAGATGATTTATTTGTAATCACTTGTTGATTTAAAAACTGATGTATTTCCTCTATTTGAACATCGATATTGACAGTAATGACCTTTTCGTTTTCAGCTCGATTGATGGCTAATATACGATGTAATTTTATTGCTTTTAACGGTTCTTCATATTCATAATAATTTTGATAGGTTGAATATTCGTCTGCAGCGTCTTTTTTCTTTTTCGTAACAATTTTTGCGGTTCTAAGCGTAAAGTCGCGAATCCATTTCCGATAATTTGCATTATCTGAAATCGTTTCGGCAATAATATACTTTGCGCCAGTATAAGCCTCTTCGATGGTTAAGACTTGCTCATTGATAAATGGTTTTGCCATTTCTTCTAAATCAACATTCATCGGAAATGTTAACATTAATTTCGCGAGCGGCTCTAATCCTTTCGCGACGGCTTCAGTAGCTTTCGTTTTCTTTTTCTCTTTATAAGGACGATATAAATCTTCTAAATCAACGAGTTTCATTGCTTCATTGATTTTTGCTTTCAATTCATCGGTCAACATCCCTTTTTCATCAATAAGACGAAGAATATCATCTTTTCTTTTTTGAAGACTTTTTCCATACTCATATTCTTTTTCAATGGCACGGATTTGTTCTTCATCCAAAGAGCCAGTCACTTCTTTCCGATAACGAGCAATAAAAGGGACTGTATTTCCTTCTTCTAGTAAAGAAAGAACTGTTTCTGCTTGTGAGACTTTGATATTAAGACTCAAAGCCACTTTTTTTAATAAGTCTTGATTCACATATTCCATCATTAACATCCTCCAATAATATTCACTTTATTTATACCACAAAATATAGGTTTTGACTAATTAAAAAGAAAAAACCCTTTCGGGTTTTGACTGATTTATAATCTTAATTAAAAGGTGCGTAAGTGTCGGCCAGAACAGATTTAAGCATATTTACAACGCTCGCTGTTCCGGTGAATGATTCTCTAAACTCGCCATCAACAATCGAAATAACCATCGGTGTGCGAATCGATGATAAATTTGCATCATCGAGAAACTCGTTTTTATCTCCAGTGACCGTTTCTTTAATTGTTGAAGCGTTCACAAAGAATACAATCGTTTCTTCGCCATTAATCTTTTCGGATAATTTTAAGACGTCGTGTTTGATTTCTTTGCAGTTTCCACAATCATCGGAATAAAAGTAGACTAAATAGTCTTGAATTGCTACATTTTGGTCATCAAGTTGATTTAATACTAAATCATAAGCTTCAATATGAGAAAAATCATCGTAAGATCCAGTATCAGTCGCTAGATCATATATGAAAACAGCCCCAACAATCAAGAGTACCACGCCAATGATACCAACAATCGTTAGTAGTAAAGCTTGCTCACTATTTTTCTTCTTAAATCCTTTTGTGTATGTTGCCATTAATATCACCCCAGTGTTATTAATTTTACTCAATTTTGATTCAATTTGCAAGCAATAATTTCACAACTCGATAAAACATCACAAATTGGGTTCTTCGATGATACAAAAACCAACTGCGTAAGCTCTTTCGTGTGAAATTGAAAGTGAAAATTTATAATTTTTTAATTTTTCACAAACAAGATATGGTTTTCCATATTCATCGTTTCGAATTTCAATTTCATTCATTGAAAGTTCAAAACTGATATGACTTAATGCTTTTGATATCGCTTCTTTAATCGCAAATCTTCCGGCTAAAAATTCGGCTTTTCTATGCATCGATGAAAACGATTCATAAGTTATTAATTCTGACTCGCTTAAAATTCTTTTCGCGAGATCAGGTTGAATTCTTGATATTTCAACAATATCAGTTCCGATTCCTTTAATCATTGGATTCCTCTTGGACTATTAGCATATTCGCTATATCTTTTAATGCTCGAAAGCGATGATTCAAAGCCGATTTTGAAATTAAGTAACCATAATGTTCTAGCGCTGCATAGGATAGTTCGTTCAGTGTTGAATCGGGATATAGTTTCCTAAGTTCAACCACTTCTTTGATACTTTTAGGCAATTCGCTTACGTTGTATTTTTCAATAATTTCAATATGTTTCAATTGATGCGCTGCCGCATCAAGTGCTTTTCTTTCGTTCGCGATATCACAATTAATCACACGATTAATCGAGTTTTTAAAATCGCGCTTAATTCGTGAATCTTCAAACTCAAATAATTGATTAGTCGCTCCGGTAACCCGTAAGAAATCTGAAATTTTTTCGGCTTCTTTGATATACATGATGTATCCACGCTTATTTTTTGAAACTTTCGCGTTCAATTGAAATTCTTCGCCGATTAATTTTAATACTTCTGCTTGTCGATCGCTTGATGTTTGAATTTCTAAATGATAAGTCGCGGTTTCTGGCGAATTAATAGAACCCCCTGCAAGGAAGGCTCCTCGTAGATAGGCCCTTTTACAACATTCTTTTTTGATTAATTCCGGATTCACGTCTTGAAAGAACATTGCTTGTTTATTCATCAGTGACAACTCATTCATGATTGCTTCTACTTTATCTTCAATATGGGCAATGAATAAATCGTTTTTATGAAGATTGAGTTGCTTCTTACTGATGAGTTCCGGTTCGATTTTATATCGTTCCTTCACCAATTTCATAAATTTTCGGATGACGGCATTATTCGTTGTTTGAAAAACAAGCGCGAGTCCTTTGCTACTTAACTCAACAGACCCACTGATGTGTAACATTGCAGATAATTCTGCCTTTTGACAACAAGTCAAATTTTTTACATTCGCTATTTCTGATTTGACTTCACTGGTATATGACATATTGCCGCCCCCTTTCTAGATGATTATTTATCTAAATATTTGACTGCCGAAAGTGCAGCTATCGCTCCATCGGAGATTGCAGTCGCAATTAATCTATAATCTTTTTTTGTTACATCTCCGCATGCAAATAAACCAGGTGATTTTGTTTGCATTTCTGAATTTACTGCAATAAATCCTTCTTGATCAAGCACATCAAGATTTTTGAGAAATTCAGTTCTCGGTAGATTTCCAACATATACAAAAACGCCTTCTGTCGGAATATTTCTACTTTTTCCGGTGACTAAATCTTTGACGCTAATCGCATTGATACAAGGTTCGCCAAGAAGACCGGTGACTTGGGTTGATGCGATAATCGATATTTTTGGATTTTGCTTAACACGATTGATTAATCCGCCTGCTGCCGTCAAGTTTGGTAAATCATGGACAATGGTCACTGATTTCGCAATTTCAGCAAGATATAAGCATTCTTCTAACGCAGAATCTCCGCCACCAACAATCGTTACATCTTTCTGTTCAAAAAAGATGCCATCACAAACAGCGCAGTATGATAATCCTCGACTTAAATATTGTTTCTCATCTTTCACGCCCATGGGTCTTGGTTCTGTGCCAGAGGCAATAATGACCGCTCTTGAATGATAAGTATCAATATCAGTTTGTACACGATAAATACCATCATTCAAATGAATATCTAAAACATCACCATAAGTGTCTTCAATTTCCAAATCGTGGAGATGGTTAATCATTTTACTGACAAGTTCTTCAGCGCTAACGCGACTGAAGCCAAGATAATTATCGACTTTATAGGTTGATAATACTCTGCCGCCGGGATTTCCTTTATCCAAAATGATGATTTTTTTGTTCGCTCTTTTGGCATAGATCGCAGCCATCATGCCTGCAGGTCCACAACCGACAATTAATAAATCACACTGAACCATGTTATTCTTTGACTTCTTCAATATTTTTTGTCTTGTTGAGTTCGATACATCCAGAAACCGTGCTGTAAGTCTCGCCTTTTAATTTAAAACGAATATAGAGTGATAATAAAATACCACCTAATATCATTAATACCGAAGTGACAATCGCAGATTTGAATGTCATTCCTAAAAACTGAAAGACTAGAGGGTCAGTTCTCATGGTTTCAATGAAAATGCGAACACCACCGTACCAAACTAAATAAAGAGCAAGCAATTCACCAAAGCGAATGGTTTTTACTCTGCGTAATACGAGCATCACTGCGAAGCCAACAAGGTTGAGCATCGATTCATAGAAGAATGTCGGATGATAAAAACCAGTCACTGGCGTAACGATATATCCGCCTGATCCTTGGGCAATATACATATTATTAACAATGAATTCCGGAATTCCAATGGAATATCTTAAAAAATTGAATTGTTCTTGAAGGGTTAAGTTCGCAACTCCGTTCGTCATTCCCCCAACTAATCCACCATGGGCTTCTTGATTGAAAAAATTACCCCATCTGCCAAATGCTTGAGCTAGAATAAATCCAACTGCCATTACATCTAAAACCTTCCATAGATTCATCTTGCGTTTTTTTGTGAAAAGAAGGACGCAAATGAAGGCCACAAAGAAAGCACCGTGGATTGCGAGTCCGGCTAACCCAAAGGAAGAAAAATCAAGTCGACCAGATGAAAAACCTAGCACTCTAAGCAGGGAGGGAAAAAACTCACCATATACGAACTGATCCCATTCAAAGACGACATACCATAAACGTGCGCCTAAGATAGAAACTGGAACAATCCATAGAAACCCGTCGATTAAATCATCTTGGTTAACTCCTGTTCGCTTAATTTCTCTCAAACCAAGAAATAACGATGTCATAATTCCTAACATAATAAAGAAAGAATAGAAAACAACCGAACGTCCACCAATCGTTACGAGACGGTTATCTAAAGTATATATCGGAGTAATTCTTGTATTTGACTGTATTTCATCAAAATCGTCCTCCCAAACACTCCAACGGGTAAAGTAAGTATTTTCTTTATTGTCTGGTTCTGCGGGAGGGACAATATTACAAGGTTCGCCAACATTACAAGTGATACTTTTAAGCAAGGGAGTTTCTGCATATTTATCATAAAATTCAACTGTAAAGGTGCCATCGCCATTGGTAGTAGGTTCATTTGCACAACCTACAATAAATAGTGTCAAAATGAAAGCGACGATTATTAATCCGTTTCTAATAAATTTAGTCATTGTTATCTCCTAGTTTTGAGGCGTTGTTTTTAATCTTATAATTTAATTGATCGCTAAACGTTTGAGCCGAATGATATCCAAGCATCTTTGATTTATAATCATAGGCCGCCGCTTCCACAAGTGTTGCGGTATTTCTAGCCTCCGTTATTGGTAAAGATAACGTCGTAACTTCCGTATCGAGAATCATTTCCTTTTCTTCAGTTAAACCGAGTCGATCAAATGTCTTATTGTCATCCCATTTGACAAGATTAACAATCAAAGATATTCGTTTCGTTTCTCGATAGGCTCTCGCGCCAAATAGATAGACAACGTTGACAATACCAATACCACGTATTTCAAGGAATTTCTTTAAGATATCGGGTGCTTCACCAATGACAACGCCCTTTTCTTTTTGATAGATTTCGATTAAATCATCAGCGACTAACATATACCCACGTCGAATGAGTTCAAGCGCGACTTCACTCTTACCGATGCCGCTTTGTCCGGTAATAATGACGCCCACACCGTTAATATCGAGCAAAACTCCATGAATCGAAATTCTTTCAGATAGTTTTGATTGTAAATATGTGAATAACTCACTGAATAATGACGATGTTTTATATGAACTTTTTAATACCGGAATATGATATTCATTGCCAAATCGAATAAAGACATCCGGAATTACGACATTCTTAGAAAAAACAAAAGCGGGTGGTTTTTTTTCAAAAAGCATCCGGACACGAATGATTTGGTCCGACGCATTCAACCAATGAAAAAAGGTTCCTTCTTTCGATCCTATAATTTGGATTCGGTCATGTTCATAAAAATCAAACATTCCTGCTAATTCAAGTCCTGGTTTCGAAAGGCTTGGATTTTTAACTTCCTGAGTAATGCCCTCGTGACCCGCAATAACTTCAAGTTTTAACGCTTCAATAACTTGTTGAATCGTGATGGGTTTGTTCATCATAATCACCTGCTTTTATCGTTTTTTGAATTTCTTATTCAATAGATTGACGCATAATATATAGACTTGTTTGAAAATCATTCTTGAGATTAGAAATAACCCCACAAATACAATGGGGTATAAGTAATTTTCAAATGAAAAAAGTTCTAATGGGACAAGTAAATCAATGGAATAAATAAATACGAGGTTGAATAAGAAAAATATGAGTCCAGATGAATATAAAACTAGTTTTACATGTTTTTTTATCAAGAATTGTTTCATTGCTAACTCAAAAGCTGTAAAGACAAGAGCCATGAACAAATAAATCATTTGGTTATTTGACGTTGCGAGTCGAAAACCTTCAATGATAATATAAAACAATATGAAATTGACCAAAAAACCGACGATAAAATTAATCACTAAGTTATTCGAATAATCGAGTGCTAAGTTAATTTTTATCACATTCGGTTGTGCGGCTTTTTGTTCTTTGATTAATTGTTTCTTTTCTTCTGCATTCTGTTTTTTGACATCTTCGATTAACTTTTCAAGTTCTTCGATGTCTTTTCGAATGTCTTTGTTATCTTTTTTGTCCATGTGTATCCCTAAATCCTTCAGAATGAAGTTAATTTCATCATATCATACTCTTTGTGATAAATCATTACAAAACAGTTTTAAGGTAACTCCCCGTATAACTCGTCGGATGAATAGCAACCATTTCTGGTGTTCCCATCGCGACAATACTTCCGCCACGATCTCCGCCTTCGGGTCCTAAATCGATGAGATAATCAGCAACTTTGATAACATCTAGATTGTGCTCAATCACAACCACAGTGGCACCTTTATCAACAATGTCATTTAAAACATTGAGCAAATTGACGATATCATGTGAATGCAGACCCGTGGTCGGTTCATCAAGGATGTAGATTGATTTATCTGTGATGCGTTTATAGAGTTCGCTCGCAAGTTTAACCCGTTGAGCTTCACCCCCTGATAATGTGGTTGAAGATTGGCCAAGTTTGATATATCCTAAACCAACATCGTTAATCGTTTTTAATCGGGTGTAAATTTTGGGAACATTCTTAAAAAATTCGACACCAGTTTCAATGGTCATACCGAGAACATCTGCGATTGTTTTACCTTTATATTTTACTTCGAGAGTTTCTTGGTTATAGCGTGAACCATGACATTCTTCGCATTCAACGTAAATATCGGGCATGAAGTGCATTTCTATCTTAATGACACCATCACCTTGACAATGTTCGCATCTTCCACCCTTCACATTAAATGAAAATCGACCTTTGTCATAACCCCTTACTTTCGCTTCATTCGTTTTACTAAACAAATCTCTAATTTCATCGAAGACACCGGTATAAGTCGCTGGATTACTTCTGGGTGTTCTACCAATCGCGGATTGGTCAATGTCGATAATTTTATCAAATACTTTATAGCCAATTAAATCATCGCATTCTCCAGCAATTTCATTTCGTTTTGTCAGACGATTCACCAATCCTTTATACAAAACTTCGTTGACTAGCGATGATTTTCCGGACCCAGAAACACCAGTCACAACGGTGAAACAGCCGACCGGAATATCGACATTCAAATTTTTTAAATTGTTTTGTCTTGCGCCGATAATTGAAATATATCCTCTTTCATGCGCTCTTCTCAACTTTGGAACTGGAATTGACATCTTTCCTGACAAGTATTTGCCAGTTAATGAAGTTTCAGATGCACGAAGTTCATCGGGCGTTCCTGCAAATATAACTTCCCCGCCATGAATCCCTGCTCCCGGACCAATATCAACGACAAAATCGGCTTCAGAGATCATTTCCATATCATGTTCAACAACAATCATGGTATTGCCAATGTCTCTCATGCCTTTAAGCGTATTAATGAGCCGCATATTATCTTTTTGATGAAGTCCAATCGAAGGTTCATCCAAAACATATAGGACACCTGTTAAACGTGAACCAATTTGCGTTGCGAGCCTAATTCTTTGAGATTCACCCCCCGACAAAGTCCCAGAAGATCTTGTTAAGGAAAGATAATCAAGCCCCACATTAATCAAAAAATTCAATCGAGTTTTGACTTCCCGTAGAATCGGTCTTGATATTTCATATTCACGATCGGTCAATTTCATATTTTGAATAAACTCATATAAATGAAGAATACTCATCGAAGTAAAATCATAAATATTTAATCCATTAATCTTAACTGATAATGCCGCCTCATTTAGACGTTTTCCATGACAAACCTCGCAAGGAATATCATTCATCATCGATTCAAGCCAATCACGTATCATTCTTGAAGTCGTCTCAATATATCTACGCTCTAAACTTTTTACAACACCTTCAAAATTACGTTTTTGATTGTGTTCGAATTCGCTCGATTTAGACAAAAATTTGAAATGGATGACTTTTTTAGTTCCATATAATATGATGTCTCGTTCTTCTTTGCTTAATTGGTTGAACGGTTTCGTAACATCAATATCAAAAGCTTTACATACTTGCAAAACTTGTTGCAGGTAAATTGAATCTATATTTGCATATTTATCTAAGACGCCTTTCATAATTGAAAGTTTATCGTTTGGTATAAGTAAGTTAATATCAATTTTTCGTTTAAATCCTAGTCCCGAACATTCAGGACAAGCACCATAGGGAGCGTTAAAAGAAAATAGTCTTGGTTCCAGTGAACCAATTTGAAATCCGCATTCAGGACAACTAAATTGTTCTGAAAATAAAGTTTCAACATCATTGATAAGTGCAACCATCAACCCGCCCGAAAGCTTTGTTGCGGTTTCAATTGAGTCATAAAGTCTTGAACGAACGCCATCTTTAACGACCAAACGGTCAATCACAACTTCAATGTCATATCTTTTTGTTTTTTCTAAAACAATATCATCATCAAGATCGAAGTCTTCTTTATTAACCCGAACTCGGGTGTAGCCTTCTTTTCGCAAATCTGATAACGTCTTTTCATGCATCCCTTTTTTTGCACGAACAACTGGCGATAGAACAACTACTTTCGCCCCTTCATTTTCCATGATTCTGTTCGTCATTTCTTGTATGGTTTGACTTGTTATTTCGATGCCATGAATCGGACAATACGGTATGCCAATTCGCGCATAAAGAAGTCGAACGTAATCATAAATTTCAGTCACAGTCCCTACGGTTGACCTCGGGTTATTCGAAGTTGTTTTTTGGTCGATTGATATCGCAGGTGAAAGTCCTTCAATCGAATCGACATCAGGTTTTTCCATGTTACCCAAAAATTGTCTTGCATATGCCGAAAGACTTTCAATATATCTTCTTCGACCTTCTTCATAAATGGTATCAAATGCCAAACTGGTCTTTCCTGAACCAGAAAGACCGGTCATAACGATTAATTTGTTTTTGGGTAGGGATAAATTTATATTTTTTAGGTTATTTTCTCTTGCGCCTTTGATGATAATTTGTTCAATCATTATACTCACCTTGCTATATTATATCATATAGCATTCCTCTTGATGGAAAACAAAGAATCGTTGATTACGACTCTTCGTTAATAATATTATTAAATTCATCTTCCGATAGTATCTTTACGCCTAACTCAATTCCCTTTGTCAGTTTCGATCCCGCTTCGCTTCCCGCAAGAATAAA
>DIJY01000127.1 GCA_002421405.1 Caryophanales bacterium UBA5632
TCCACAAAATATTATACAATCTCAATTAATGAAGTATTAATTTCAATATTTCATACAGTTGATTATAATTACATATAAACGCATGCATATATCTTTATTTATCTTTATGTGGTAGAATGAGTTTAACATATTAATAGAATTCACTTATTAATTGTTCAAAGAAGGAATTATCAATGAATTTTTTCAAAAAAAACAGAGTAATAAGCGCATTATCGTTCTTTATTTTGATTGGCTTGCTCTTTGTATTCATCGGATGTACAAGCGATGAAGACACAAATCAACAATTTGAACTTCCTGAGTTAGGTTATTCGTATGATTCTTTAGAACCCTATATCGATGCCGAAACAATCGAAATACATTACACTAAACATCACAATAATTATACGAATAATCTAAATATTGCATTTGCAAAACATCCAGAAATAGATGAAACACTTGAACAATTGCTTGCGAATCCGTCTAAAATTCCTGCTGATATTCGCACGGCAGTATTAAATAATGGCGGTGGTTATTATAATCACGCATTATATTTTAGTCTTCTAAAAATCAACAACGGGCAAACACCAAGTGGTGACTTATTATTAGCAATTAATCAAGATTTTGGATCATTTGATGATTTTAAAGAAGAATTCGTTAATGCAGCATCAACTCAATTCGGAAGTGGGTGGGCTTGGTTGATTATCACAAAAAATGGTTTGAAAGTAGTATCGACTTCAAATCAAGATACACCACTTCAACAAGG
Organism: Caryophanales bacterium UBA5632; assembly: GCA_002421405.1. Taxonomy (GTDB): domain Bacteria; phylum Bacillota_I; class Bacilli_A; order Izemoplasmatales; family Hujiaoplasmataceae; genus UBA5603. The sequence continues at coordinate 743 of DIJY01000127.1, forward strand.
TATTCCGATTTTATGTATTGATGTTTGGGAACATGCTTACTATCTTAATTATCAAAACCGTCGTGCTGATTACATTTCAGAATTCTTTAATATAATCAACTGGGACAAAGTCGCAGAATTATATGAAGCAGCTAAATAAGCATAAAAAATTGAATAATCAGTAAGGAATCAATGAATTAATATTATCTTCATATATAAAGCCACCCTAGTCTCCTAGAGTGGCTTTATATATTGTTGAATTATTAGTTTCCAATTAGTATTAAGCGATGATAAGTTTATATCAATTCAAAGACTAGAATTTATAAATCCCTTTATTATTCCACAAACCCCAATAAGCTCCATATTCGCCTTCTTCATCGGATTTCCATGTTTCATCAAAAGATGAGAAGTAAAAGACTTTGATCTTATTTGCATTTGCCCATGCGTATGTTTCAACGAAATAGCGAGCAGCGTTTTTATAGGAAGGTAAAGCATCGCCGTATGATTCACCCTTCGTTGGCCAACCAGTTTCACTAATGATGACTTCCTTGGATTTAGATACTTTTTTTACGAAGGCATACATTTCTTTCATATAACTAATGGCATAACTATAATTACAGCGTTCCCAAAATGGATAACAATTAGCAAAAACAACATCACAAACATCCAATAATTCCGGTTCATTTACGAATGTATAATACGCATCTGCATAGCCAACAGGTACATTCGGAACAGCTTCTTTAAATCGTTTGATATAACTAATCAACAATTCTAAAGAAATGTCTTCTCTTAACATGACCTCATTACCAATCGCAACCATATCGGCATTGCCTTCTTTCGCAAGGCGAACGACATTATCAAGTTCTGCTTCATTCATCTCAATATTTTCGCCAATCCATGCGCCAACAAGCGTTTTAAGTCCGTGTTTTTTTGCGATGGGCGCAATTGCTTCATTGCCCAAAGTGCATGAAAATGTTCGGATCCATTGGACGTAAGGTTTGACAATAGACAACCTATTTTCAATCTGTTCGGGGGAAATCCAATCAAATTGTCCTGGATTTTGATTATCAATATAGGGGCTAAAACTGATGCCATAGATTTTTTCATTCAAAAGATGCTTAATTTTTAGTTTTAATTCATCAATTGATTCTTTGTCGGTGGTTGATAAACCAAGTTTTTTTCGATCGACCAATAAGTACTTCGTTTTGACTTTGCTTGACATATTTTAGCCTCCATCGTTATTATTTGAGACAATTATATCATGCTTCGTTTATGAAACTCCACCCATTTCATTGAAGATTTTCAAAAAAAGATACAAAGATTAAGATGGGTATTCATTGACTTAAAAATATATTACTTCTAGAACATATTTTTTAAATTATATAAATATCTGAAGAATATTTACATTATTTAGGATTGTGCTAAAATGAAATTAAAATTACTATTATTCAAGGAGGAAGTCTATAATATGAACAAAGCCGAACTTATAGCATTAGCGAAAGAATTAAAATTAACAGATGAACGTGAATTATTAGCAAAAGTAGTTATCTCATATGCGACTCTTTCAAAAGTTGCAGTAGTCGTTACTGGAGGAATGACAGGTGCTGGAGTTGATGGTTTCGTTGGAATTTATCAGAATCAATTGGTATGCTTTAGTACTAATACGATGGGAACGAAACCGACGAAAGAAAGATTCCGTTTTTCATTTGATGTGATAGACAGTCATGAAATCAAAAAAGGAATTTTTGGTTTGAATAATCAGTTTGTAATTAAAGCCGAAGCCTATTTCTTCAAACTGTATTTTTTTGGAAAGAGACGTGCAATGATAGAAGAAATTGATCGGTGTATCAAGAAGTAAAACTAACCTAAACTCATTTGTTATCAATTACGAAATTTGATATCATCACTTCATCGAGATTACATCGATTAATATATTTGTGATTGATTGTTATATCACTCTTTTAGTTGCAAACCGCAAAAGATATTAATTGATGCTTTCAGAGATTGTATAATATTTTGTGGACT
>DIJY01000106.1 GCA_002421405.1 Caryophanales bacterium UBA5632
TTCTTAAGACTTTTTCTTCACGGTCGGTTAAGGTTTCTAAGACGGCGTCTAATTCACGCTTTAACATCTCTTTCGAAGTATATTCGTAAGGGGTTAATGTGTCGGGATCTGGAATGAAATCTCCTAAAGATGAATCTTCTTCTTCGCCAACCGGACTTTCAAGTGAAATCGGTTCTTGAGCGACCTTTTGAATAATTTGAACTTTCTCAACCGAGATTTTCATCTCAGCGGCGACTTCTTCAGGATAAGGTTCTCTTTTTAATCTTTGCGTTAATGTTCTTTGCGTTCTAACTAATTTATTGATGGTTTCAACCATGTGAACGGGAATACGGATGGTTCTTGCTTGGTCCGCAATTGCACGCGTTATTGCTTGACGAATCCACCAAGTGGCGTACGTTGAAAATTTAAAACCTTTGGTATGATCAAATTTATAGACAGCTTTCATTAAGCCCATATTACCTTCTTGAATCAAATCCAAGAATTGCATGCCTCTACCAACGTAACGTTTCGCAATCGAGACAACTAAACGAAGGTTCGCTTCAACGAGTTTTTTCTCAGAGAATTGTCCTCTTTTGTAAAGTTCTTCGACTTCAACACGTTCTTCATCGCCAACTTCTTCACCTAAAACGGCTTTTTGATCATAAATTTCTTTTGCTCTTCGAGCGCGAGAGATTAAAGTGGCGAGTTCATACTCTTCATCACTAGTGAGTAATTCAACACGACCGATTTCTTTTAAGTACATTCTGACGGGGTCATCAACTTTAATAGAAACGGAGGTATCGTATTGCTTGTCTCGCATTAATTCTTCTTCGATTTCCTTGGCATAATCAACAAAATCGATGAGTTCGTCTTCGGAAAGATCTTCATCCGAAAGTTCATCTAAATCGATAAAATCATCTTCTTCGTCATGCGGTTCTTCGACCACTTCATCAAGTTCGTCGTCTAAAATACTTTCTAGTTCCGGCAGTTCGACTCTTTCTTCGAGATAAATGCCATCGGCTTCTAATTCGATAATGATATCATCGAATTCAACTGAATCTTCTTTGACGTATTTTTTTACGTCTTCTAATGTGATGAGGCCGTTGTCCTCATGCATTTTCATTAATTTTTTGATGATTTCGTTTTTTTCCATATGTTATCCCTTCGTTGGCGAATGCTTATAATTTCTGCACTGAGCCGGTTATATTCTGCAACATCCACCGTTGAATTAAGTTGATGCTGTCTTTCTTTGATGGCACTAATTTCTAACTCCAAGTTGCGAACTTTAATTTGATTGATGCAATCTTCTAACTCAACAAGCGTATAGTCATTCTTACGTTCTAAAATCATTTGAACCTTAACCAATTTATCATTTTTATATTTTGAGAGAACCATTTCTCGCAAATGTTCTTCGTTCGGTGACATTTCTAAAATGTCATCAATCGTGATGAGAATATCGCGGTTTAAATCATCCGAACAAAAGACACCTACTAAATCGTTTTGGATAATAGCTCGATATTCTGGGCTATGTAGATAGTAATGCAACAATGCCGTTTCAGCCAAATAGAATTTTTGTGGAATCGCAATGTGTATCAATTTTTGATTTTCAAAATTGTGATTTTTCGTAATCGTTTTTGAGAGTTGATAATCATGATAATCCGTTTTGACTGTTAAAAAATCGACGAGTGTGTCAACTGCGAGTTTTCGCAAGTATAATTCACTGACCGTTGCGGATGATTCTTTTAATAAATCAAAGACAGATAATTTGAAACGTTCGATTCCACCAGCACGTTTTAAATCAGCATGTTTTCTCAAGTACTGATATTTGAATTCAAATGGATCGACTTGTTGAGTATTGATGTAATCACGGTATTGATCAGGTGAATATTTTTTTAGGTATTCATCTGGATCTAATTTTTCAGGAAGAACCACTAAGTTGACGATTAATTTTTCATTTTCAAGGATGTGAATTGCTTTCATCATCGCTTCAAAACCAGCAGAATCACCATCATAACATAAAATCACATTGTCAGTGTATTTTTTTATCAATTTAGCTTGTTCTGGGGTTAATGCCGTTCCCATTGTTGCGATGGCTTCTTTTACATCGGCTCTCACTGAAGCAATGACATCCATGAAGCCTTCATATAAAACAACGCGTTTCATTTGCTTGATAATGGGAATTGCTTTATCTAGATTATAGAGAACTTCACCTTTGGTAAATATTGAGGTGAAGGGGCTATTGACATATTTGGGTTCTGTATCCGAAGGTTGATAGATTCGTCCGCTGAAACCAATGACCTTTCCTTGGGCGTTTTTGATGGGAAAGATAATGCGGTTGCGGAATAAATCATAATAATTTCCATCTGGATGTTTTTTGACGAGTCCTAAATCGAGAAGATCGAGTTCTTGATATTTTGTTTTTAGATTCTTAAACAAAACATCCATTTCATTTTGAGCAAACCCGATTTCAAACTGTTGAATTGTTTTGATATCCATGCCACGTTTCATCAAATAATCAAGAGCGGTGCGATTAATTTCATAAAAACGATTGAATTTTTCAACTTGAGTGTTGGTCGTTTCAATCTCTAAAGGGATGCGGTACCGATCAGCGAGATTTTTTAATGCTTCGACATAAGTTAAGTTCTTATATTTCATCAAGAACCCAGCAGCGTTGCCTTTTTCTCCACACCCGAAACAATTGAAGAGATGTTTCTCTTTGTTGACGAAAAAAGAAGGTGTTTTTTCATTATGGAACGGACATAAGCCTTTATAACTTTTCCCCGCAGGTTGAAGTTGAACATATTCACCGATGACTTCAACTATATCAGCGACATTTAGAATTTCATCGATTGTCTGTTGGCTAATTCTTTCCATCATTTCACCCCCTCCGATAGATATTGATACGNNTTATTCAAATTGTTTTTCGAAGTAAGATTTCAGTTCATCCACATGGACTTTGATTTGACTCATGGAATCACGATCACGCACGGTCACGGTTCCAAGTGTTAATGTATCTTCATCAATGGTGATGCAGTAAGGTGTTCCNNGCATCTTGTCTGCGATATCGTTTACCGATATTGCCAGCATCATCATATTGAACATTGAAATGTTTCGACAATAATGCAAATATTTCTTCAGATTTCTCCGTGTGATATTTTTTCATGAGTGGGAGTACCGCAATACTGATTGGTGCTAATTTCTTATGAATTTTTAAGATCGTACGGGTATCATTTTCGCCAATCGTTTCCTCATCTAACGCTTCAGTTAATAACGCAAGTAAGAGTCTTTCAACCCCTAAAGA
>DIJY01000067.1:0-4619 GCA_002421405.1 Caryophanales bacterium UBA5632
CGCCTGTAGCCATTAATTTACCATCGACGATTTGACAAGCAAAATCATCTGAAGTTACGAGTATTTGTGCTTTATAATCTACAGAATCAGACCCCATTGCAGAAACACCTGCGAGTAGATCAAACCATTCGCCTGCAAGGACTTTATCTTCTGGCGTAAAACCAACATCGGTCAAACCAGATAGTGAGATTGTAAATGCGGTGGTACTAACAGTCGTCGTTGTAGTAGTGGTCGTTGTGGTTGTTGTACCTGTTGTCGTTGTCGTGGTTTTTTCTGTACATGCAACAAGACCGAATACTAGCATTAAAGCGACTAATAAAGCTAATCCTTTCTTTTTCATATTTCCTCCTATAAATTTTTTTATTTTTGGCCGTAACCGTTTACTTATTCATTTTATCATATCGTGATAGCGATTTCAAGAGGAATGAGCACAAGAAATTCGAAATTTTTATAAACAAAAAAAAGGGAACTGAACCGAGTTCATTTCCCCCTGAAAATTGATCATTAACGTTTTTGTTCTAAAGGATTTACATGGACCATACAGTGTTTGACATTTTTGATTTTTGCTTCAATTTCGTCGTGCAATTTTTCGGCGATTTCATGAGCTAATTGAAGTGAAATTTCTGGGTTGACAGCGATTTCAATATCGACATAAAGTTTCGCACCAAAAATTCGTGTTTTTAAATCATCAATCGCGATAACCCCTTTTTGCGAAGCAACCACAGCGATAATTTCATCAATCGTTTCTGTGTCAGCGGCTTGATCCACGACTTGCGATACGCCAACTTTAATAATTCTGATTGCGACAATCAAAATAAAGATACAGATTACAAGTGAAGCAATGGGTTCCAAGACGACAACGCCTAACATCGCCCCTCCGATGCCAATGACAACACCGAGTGCACTTAACACATCACCGCGATGATCCCAAGCCATCGCGTTAAGGGATGGCGAATTTGCCTTTTTTGAAGCTCGTACAGTAAATTGATACATTGCTTCTTTAATCACAATCGTTAAAACCGCCGCAATTAGCGCAATATAAGTTGGTTTTTCAATGGGGATATCTAGGAAAATATAGCCATAGATGGTGCTTATCGCGGCTTTCGCTATCTCAATGACCGTAATAATGATCGCGACTCCTAAGAATACGGAGACCATCGATTCATATTTTTCGTGACCATATTGATGGTCATCGTCGTTTTCCTTGCGACTGAACTTTCCAGTAATCATCACAAAGAATGCAGTTCCGACGTCTCCTGCAGAATTAACCGCATCTGAAATAATCGCGGTTGAATTACCAATGATGCCCGCTATAACTTTCATAATGAATAAAAATAGATTGAGAAGCATAGTCCAAATCGTGGTTTTCTTAATGATTAATGCTTCTGTTTTGAGTTGATTTATCATAAATCCTCCAAATAAATTAAAAATGCGAGGCATCACTGTCCCGCATTTAAGCTGTCTTTCGACCCAGGTTAAACCCTGTCAGATATCATCATTATAAATAAATAGATTGCATTTGTCAAGCCTTAGTCTAGTGTATCAAGGTCCGAAAAGACTTGTGAGAAGTATAGTTCGCGAATCGCTGTGATTTGCGCTTTGATTTCTGCATCAGATAATGAACAATAACTGCTGATTTGATTGACGAAATTGCCACTTTGAAGTTCATCAGCAATGATGATGTTTAAGAACCCCACGACATACATTGAATCATGTAGTTTAGTAAAATAGGATTCAATCGCAGTCAAGACCGATGTTGGAATAACCGGAACGGTAATACCATAAGTTGCTTCAACTGTGGAACCGGTGCCATAGACCACTTCATAGAAACGTTTTTCGGAGTATATTTTTAATTGTTCGATGCTTGGTTTATCAAGTGGGTTGTCAATACCAACAGTATAATTCGGATTATTGTTCGCATCATACGTCATGATAAATTTTGCAGATGGTTTTTCGAAGTTCGTACCTTTGGTATTCAAGAACAAGAATAATCCATCGGTCGCTTGCACGAGTTCGCTATAATAATGAGATGATTTCGTTTTATTCGCTTCGAGCGAGTACTCTTGATAAGCCGCTGCGAATCCATTGACTAAATCTTCTTCATATTTATCGACCGTCGTTAAATAAGTTAACTCTTTTAAATTTTCAGTTACGAGATTGAACCCGTATTGCTTATAAGCTCCCCAAACCAAATCATCACGTTTAGCCTTATTATAAGTCGATATTAAGGTAGCGTAAGTGTTTCCGTCAATGGCGAGATAATCTCTAATTGCAGTTTCAAAACTCTCAACCAAAGCGTCGTATTCAACTTGATCAACTAAATCAGCTAAGAATTCAGTGTAATCATCGGGTGTGCCCGATTCATCTCGATCGATATAAATCATTAAATATTCAACTTTGATACTAAAGTAATTATCATAATAATCCGAGATTAAATCATAGAGATAATCAGATAAAAGTTCCCAATTGTTTTTGATAATTTCACTGTAGATTACATAGGGTTGAAGTGATGATTTAACATAATATTTTCCAATCATTTCTGCTTCGGTTTTTGCGCCATACGCAAGATAAATATATTCTTCAAATGTGTAGTAATAAACATAATAACTGCTTTCAAAACTTGTTTTTAGTTCAGCTAAAGTTTTCGCATGTTCAGTTAATTTCGTAGAATTACTTTTCGATAGATTGAATTCACAAGTCGATTGACCAAAGCAATACACTTGTTCATAATATCGATCCATCACATATGCAAGTTGAGAAGCATAAAGAATATATAATGATCCATTCTTATTGATAGCAAAAGTCAAAAGATCATCTGCGGTAATGGTACCCCCATCATAAGTCGCAACCATCAAGGCGTCGCCATCAGGGCTTGATTCAAAAGTGGTATCAACGCTTTGATAATCGATTCCTAAATAATAGTCATAGATTACAAAATTCTTTTCAACGCGATATTCGGCGATACGATTTGATACAAATCCCGAATCGGTCAAGTTTGCTTGAATCATTATTTTTTCTATCTCATCATAGACTTCTTGACCAATGATGGTCGCTAAATCCATGGTAGTTGCATCAAAAGCGGTTAAATTTTCTTTGTTATTGCCATCGAGTTTTAGAATCATGTAATAAGAAGAATCATTTGTACCGGCATATGGAACAGGTTTATAAGTGTAGAACAAAGAGGATGCTGTTCCTGCTTGAGCTTGTTCGTAACTTGCCATTGTTGAAAAAATGTATTTCGTTAAATTAACTTGGACTTTCAATAAATCGTTATAATTCAATTTAAGTTCATCCATCGCAAGTAACGAAGTTACAGTCGTGTTAGTTGGAATTTCTGTTTTAAATTCTCCATAAACAAGATTATAGATCTCAAGGAACGCTGAAACCAATTCACTATTTGATAAAATAGCCGTATTGGTATTATTAAAACCATCACTGGATATTTCAGAAATCGGTTTGGTTCCGGTGTATCTTCTTAAGGTGCCTTGATAAGAGACAAGATTCAATGTTTTTAAAACATTTTTCGCATCAGTTTCACCATAAAAGCGAATTTTGATAGCGGATAAATCCGTGTAATAAGATTTGGTATAATAGTTCGCTATCGTTGATTCACCAACATACCAAGTTTTATCTTTGTTTATTGGATTCGTCATAACATCTTTTGCATATCTTTCTTTCGCAATGACCATTCTAACATAGACGGATTCATCATTGCTATATCCGAGTAGCAACATATTTTGGGTGTAGTTTTTTTCAAAATCTGCGACTTCATCTTCGGTTAATTTTGCGATTTCATCAAGATTTGTGGTTCCAAACTTTAATTGATTAATTTTTTCATCAATTTCGGCTTGTGTTACCAAACTTAAATAAGAAGCAAATAAATCCGTATCAACCATGAAAAGCAATTGGTTAATGCCATCATTCGCTTTGAATTCTTCGTATAAATCGCCATAAGTTACAGCCCAGGTATCGCCCTGATAAAAAATTTTGTCAGGTTGGGTCAATTGCGGGAGTACCGCACCGTTCGTCCCGGTTAAAATTGTTGTCTTTTCTTTACAACCTAAAACACTGATTCCTACCAGTGTCATTAAAAAGGCAATCAAGGTTTTTCTGAATGTTATTCTCATCATCTTAAAACTCCCTCATATTCATTTGTGACTAACCTATATTATACCTTATTCATGGCTAATTGAAAAACACTTTTTTCATGAACAAGATTATCCTTTGATTATACTTTATATCTTTGTGGATTTTGTGAAGAAAAAAGACGGTTGCATTTGCAAGCCGTCTTTAAAAAGGTGATTGAACTATTCTTGAATTGAGTAATCCATTGCCATGTAACGTTTGTACATTTTATAACGCGTCTTCGCTCCCGCTAAGTTCGCATCTAACAATGCTTTTGCATGGTCTGGATTAATCTTTGATAATTGCGCATAACGCGATTCCGATAACAAGAAGTCATGATATTTAGACCAATCAGGTTCTTTTGAATCCATTTGCAATGGGTTTTTCCCAAGTGGAATCAATCTTGGGTCAAAACGGAACGTTGGCCAGTAACCACATTCAACCGCAAGTTTCGCTTGTTTATGGGAGGTTCCCATGCCATCGGTTATTCCATG
>DIJY01000067.1:4680-6196 GCA_002421405.1 Caryophanales bacterium UBA5632
CCACTCGCGCCATGCGCGATGGTTGCGACGTAGACGTGACCATAAGTCATCGCAATCGCTGCTAAATCTTTCTTCGTTGAAGGTTTACCAGCAGCGGTGAATTTCGCAATGGAACCAGAACGTGCTGATTTCGATGATTGTCCACCGGTGTTTGAATATACTTCTGTATCTAAGACTAAGATATTCACATCTTCATGGTTCGCAATGACATGATCTAAACCACCGAAGCCGATATCATAAGCCCAACCATCACCACCGATAATCCATTGCGATTGTTTGACGATGAGGTCTTTGAGTTCTAAGAGTTGTTCTGCCGCTTGATTATTCTCTTTTTCTAAAAGCGGAATCAAAGCGTTCGCAATTTCTAAGGTCTTATTACCATCTTGGCGGTTTTCAATCCATGAATCAAGAAGTGTTTTAATTTCAGCGTTTTTGAAAGCGTCTTTGGTTTCTACCATTTTGTTTTGAAGTTTATCGCGTAACGTTTCGGTTGCGATTTGCATCCCAAATCCAAATTCAGCGTTGTCTTCAAATAATGAGTTCGCCCAAGCAGGTCCGCGTCCGTTCGCATCTTTGGTATAAGGTGAAGCTGGGAAGGAAGCGCCATAGATCGAAGAACAACCGGTCGCATTCGCAATGACCATTCTTTCACCAAAGAGTTGAGTGACCATTTTGATATAAGGTGTTTCACCGCAACCGGCGCAAGCGCCCGAGAATTCAAACAAAGGTTTTGCAAATTGGGTATTCTTTAAGTTGGTTTTGCCAACAAGATTCACTTTAGAAGTGACTTTGTTGTAGTTGTAATCAGCTTTGACATGTTCGTTGTTCGCAATCGCTTCTTCGATTGGACGATATTCTAACGCTTTGGTTTTTGCCGGGCAAGTGTTGATGCAGACGCCGCAACCTGTACAATCAAGTGGTGAAACTTGAATCCGGTATTTTAAGCCTTCTAAGCCTTTACCAACTGCGTTTTTCCATACAGTGCCTTCCGGTGCGTTTTTAGCTTCTTCTTCAGTCGCTAAAATCGGACGGATACAAGCATGTGGACACGCATAAGAGCATTGGTTACATTGGATACAGTTATCACTAATCCAAGTGGATACTTCTTCAGCGACACCGCGTTTTTCAAACGCAGAGGTTCCCATCGGAATCGATCCATCTTCATAACCTAAGAATGCAGAGACAGGAAGATCATAACCTTTAATGGCATTGACTTTGTCAGCGACATTGCGAACGAAATCTGGACGCGTGGTATCAACGACAGCGTCGTCTTTTAGATTGGCCCATTCTGGTTTGATTTCAACTTTGACTAAGTCTTCAGCGCCTCTGTCAACTGCCGATATATTCATATGAACAATATCTTCACCTTTACGGGCAAAGGTTTTTTCAGCCGCAGATTTCATTGCTTTTTGCGCTTTTTCATAGGGCATGACCGTGGTTGCTAATTTGAAGAAAGCCGATTGCATAATCGTTGAAATCAGTTTTACTTCGCCGAGTTCTTTTGCGAGTTTATAGC
>DIJY01000013.1:0-14591 GCA_002421405.1 Caryophanales bacterium UBA5632
AATCCTACAGCTTCAGACCAACGACACTATTCAAAAGAGACGCAATGTCATTCTCTTAGGTGCGACCGGCTCCGGTAAGAGTTATCTTCGACGAGCTTATCAACGCTTCATCCAACCCGATGTCCTGATCATTGATGACTTCTTGATTTACAATCTCAACGAGCAAGAGATCATCGATATCTTCAAGATCATGGAGTATCGACATAACCGTAATTCAACCATTTTCTGTTCACAATATGATCCTGTGGAGTGGCATCGAAGACTCGGCGCAGATCCTTTGGCAGAATCCATCATCGATCGCATCATCTCAAACTCGTATAAAATGATTCTCGCAGGAGACTCCTTGCGTTCGTTTAAAAGAGTGCCATTTCCATTCAACTGGATCTGGCACTTTTCGAGCGAAATGCGTGGCACAATCTGACCGAAATGACTGGCACTTTTCGAGCGAAACGTGTGGCACAAAAGTGCCGACGTAATCATTTGAGATCATCGTTTTCGTTTGCTCTACAAAATAAATAGAATATCAATTACATTGACAGAATGGCTACCCAACCTAAAATGTATAGATTAAAAAATCCCATCTTAGCAATATAAAATACAGTAATTACTACTTCTGAAACAGCAGGAGAGAAAAATGATATTATTGCCTAGGTAAAACCATACATTTGATAGAGTATCCAACTGCCATATGCATACCAAATAAATATAAATATAAGCACTACAAAAAACATTAATGATCCCAGCATGAATGATAGATTCTTTACAATATCTCAAATTCTTTCATAGTCGTTAATTTCTAAATCAAACATACTCTCACATGGTTCAATGGAACAATCCAAATCCTTCCGTCAAACGTTTTTGAATTCTACGTAATTTCCCTTTATGCATGCAATCGAATAATAGCTATACCGAGCTATGGAATACATATCTATAAACTTGAATTTTGTGTGAACAATGGCGGAATGTTCACGAAACTACGAGAAACGACACTGATTAAATCCGTTACATTTAAACCACTGATTTAGACAATAAATAGAGATTTAAAAATATAATCCTTAGTGAAACTACAAACACACCAGCACAAACTCACAGTAGCCACTTATTTGAATCTCTGAATTTTGAGCAGGAACAAAAATCGTGTCACCTTTTTTGTATTCTGTTACCAATTCTTGATATGTGAGATTAGTAGTCCCCTCGATTATTAAAATTGACAAGAAAGATTTTTCGGTAATGTTGATAATTACACTTGAATTCACAGAATATTTATATACCTTGAAATAATCACAATCAACGAGTAAATTGCTTTCATAACGAGCGTTTTTATTAATCGGTAATTGCTTTATACTTTCTTTCGTATGCACATTGAAATTCAAGACTTCAATTGCATCCTTGATATGTAGCTCTCTTCTAAACCCATATTGATCAACACGATCATAATCATATAATCTATATGTAAGATTTGATGATTGCTGTACCTCAATTATAACTACACCACGGCAAATTGCATGTACAGTACCTGGTTCAACAAAGAAGACATCTCCTTTTTTTACTCGAATTTTATTCAGAACCTGAACTATTGAACCATCATCAATGGACTGTAATAATCCTTTTTCATCTATAATTTGATTAAATCCCAAGTAAATGTAGGCATCCTTTTCATTTTCAAGAACTAACCACATTTCGGTCTTACCATTTTTATAGCCTTTGGATTTCGCATATGAATCACCAGGATGTACCTGAACAGATAAATTCTGATTCGCATCTATAAGTTTAATTAAAATTGGCAAATCTTGCCCCTGGCAATTTGTTCCAAGAACTTCAGGATATTTCAAAATGAATTCAGATAACTTAACATCACCAATAATAGATTCACCTTCAGAATGTGCTGAAAGCTCCCAACTTTCAGCAACCATTTTGTAACTTGCATCCTTATTGTATTCGGTAATTAATTTCCGTCCTCCCCATAAGTAGTCTTTAAAGAATGGCTTTAATTTTTCTGGTTTTTTCATAATTAAACTGACTTTCTCACAAAAGCGCGTATAATCGCTATTTCTTGGCCCAGAGATTCCCCATAGGGCTCAATTGTATATGATTTTACACAAGCCGGTACTATGAAAGTCTCCGCATAATTAATATGAAACGGCTCAAAACTTGAATCTATACTCGTAACTAGCGCTTCAATCCCTTCAACTAAATTGAGCATATTAAAATTATTTTCTGTATCAATTGTTATATTTTTTTTAATCCAATATCTCCTAGTTTCAATAAACTCAAAGGCATGTAAACCCGTTCGCTCTTCTTTGTAATCTTCATCCTCGTAAAGTAATTCTATTCGATTTACAAGCTGATTAGCTACCCAGGTTGTTCTTCTATCCCATTGAATTACTTTTGAACCGTGCTCTAAATGTACAGGTCTCGGCTTACCATCAAGTCCATTCCTTGACCAGTCCCATAACTTGAACGTAAAAATATACGGTGTCGCACTTATTTCCAATACCATAGCATTGGTACCTGAACAATGAATCGTACCTGCAGGAATCAAAAAATGATCGTGTTTCTTTGCAGGAAATGCGTTAATATATTTATCGACATTGAATGTTTCATTTCCATTCTCAGCTCTTTTTAAACTTTCCTTTACTTCTTCTGCATTTATATTTTCTTTTAGCCCAAGATAGACTACAGCGTCTTTTTTCGAATCGAGAATATAATAGCTCTCATCTTGAGTATAGCTCATTCCAAATTCTCTTTTAATATAATCCACCAGTGGATGAACTTGTAAGCTTAAATTCTGACCATTCATCGTATCAAGAAAATCGAATCGTATAGGAAATTCAGCTCCAAATCGATAGTATACAATATCGCCAAGAAGATCTCTAGGATAGAATAAAATTAAATTCATGCTTGGGATTTCTAGAAATTCATCACTTATCTCGTAAATCAAACTATTTTCTTCAGGTACACCATCGAACGCCCATGCATAATTTACTTTCGATTTATCCAGTCCAAATTTTTCTTTCATCCATTGTCCACCCCAAACACCTGGATCAAAGTATGGAACAGTTCTGAAGGGTCTATTAACTGTTGATTTTAAACAGAAATCTAGTGTTTCCCATGAAATCATTTTGAGTTCATCGTCATTATTACAATCTACGTAAAAATCAATATCGTTTTTTAATCTCAATTTTAATTTATCAGCAATTCTCCATTCAATGAAATAGCCGCGCTTGAATTTTATCAAAATATCTTCGTTATAATTTGTGCATCTATAATTCGGCATACCATTTCTATAGCGACGTTGAATTTCCCATCTTGAAATATCAAAATAAACAACAATATCAGCATTAGTAACTAAACTAGCACCTAGTCCATAAATGACTTTTACTCCCACAGTCTTTTCAATAGAATTTCTTACTATCTGCAGGCTATTATCATCAATTAAGTCTTCCACATCACCATAATACATTTTCCCAAAGACTCGATCATTTGTAAGATTGTATTTAAACTGCTCATTTAATGTTGACTCATCTTTTAAAAAATCAAATGTATGGATGATAATTTCTGGCGAAATTCCCTTTGCTAACTCTAAAACTTTTTCTTCATTTACCCCTGGATAACATTCAAATGCAACCACACTATTATCTTTTGTTAAATATGTATTTATTTTGTCAACTATTTTTGATGTCCCAACAGCGATACTTCTTCCGTTAACTTTTATTGTAGGATTTTGATTGTAATGACTCATATGACCTCCTTTTAATTTTAATTGATATGAAAACTGTGGCACAGCTTGTCCACAGTTCAGAATAAATTTAACGAAAGCTAATTAAACACCATTGATCATTTCTTCATTTATGAAAGCCAATTCTCGAATAGCATCATCTTTTGAATTTATATTTTGAAGTGCTGTTCTGAATTCATCTACCATAAGTTTTCGAGCAAGTTTTGATAAGATCTTTAAATGGATATTATCCACATTTTCGTAAGGAACTGCTATTCCAAAAATCAACTTAACATCATCTCCATTCCATTTTATCGCTTTCTTAAGTTTAATAAAAACGATTGATGAATCCTTTACTTGATGAGACTGTGTATGGGGAATCGCAATACCAAATCCCATAGATGTCGATGCCTCAATTTCTCTCTCTAACAAATCACTTTTGAATAATTCTTTACTGAGTATACGGTTATCTTTATGTAATAATTCTGTGATCGTATGCATTACTTGCTCTTTTGTTCGATCGTTTGAATCCAGTAAGATAATATTGGTGTCAATTAGTCTCATAAAATCTTACATCACTTCATCAGGATCTTTTCGCGTGAACAAGTAAATCATAGCGACAGCTACAGTTGTACCTATCGCAAAGCTTAAGAGATAAGCAGGTATGTTACTAACCAGTGGTAAAGTTTCCAACCCACCAATAGGCGCAGATAACGTAACACCAAAGAATGCAGTGATTGCTCCAGTTAATGCAGCGCCAACTACTAATGAGGGTAGAATTTGTTTTGGTTTTGCAATAACATAAGGAATTGCACCTTCAACAAAGAAGCTAAGCCCCATGATATAAGCAGCCGTTTTTGCATTTCGTAAAGATTCACTAAACTTTTTCGGAAATAAAGTTGCTGCAACTGCACAACTTGTACTTACAACCATTGCACTAGATCCACATGCTGCCATGATGACACTTGGTACTTGAGCGCCACTTGCTGCTGTTAAAGTTGCTACTGAGAAAAAGTATGCAGTCTTGTTAATAGGTCCACCCAAATCTAAAGCTAACATTGCTCCGATGATTGCACCTAAAATTACTACGTTGGTACCACTCATGCTTTGCAGAAACCCAGTCAAACCTGCATTGACTGGTTGTACAATTGCATTTACAACAATCATAGAAAGAGCTGCTGCTCCTAATCCAACAATTGGGAATATCAATAGAGTTTTAATACCTTCCAGTGATCTTGGAAAACTAGAAGTAATCTTCTTCAACCCTAAAATAATATACCCGCTCAAGAAGCCGGCAGCAATTGCTCCAAGAAATCCTGATCCACCATCTCTTGCAAGAACTCCAGTAACAATCCCTAATAGAATACCTGGACGGTCTGCAATCGAGAACGCAATATATCCAGCTAGCATTGGGAACATAAATCCCATAGCAATACCACCAATGTTTAACAGCCAAGCAGACAGTGCTGTACTTGAGCCAAAAGTAGCTGTACCAGAATTCCCTACATCAAGTAAAAATGCAAACGCCAACATAATCCCACCCGCAATAACAAATGGTAAGAAGTATGAAACACCTGACATCAAATGATTATAGATCTTCTTTGTATTCATTCATTTCTCCTAGAACTTTTTGAGTTCATCTTTCTCAATTTTCTTGAATATATCTTCTACTTTTCTAATCGCATCCGAAACAGAGCATTCCAATAATGGCTTCCCTCTAAATCTCTCCATTTCAACTTTCGTATCAGCTGCAATTATCACAAAATCCGCTTCATTAATGTCTTGCTCAGTGAGTCTATTCTCAACACCTGCTGAACCATTTGTTTCAATTTTCACATTAAATCCAAGTTTTTTTGCAAATCTTTCTAAGCTTTCTGCAGCCATATACGTGTGTGCAATCCCTGCAGGGCATGCACATACTCCAATCACTTTTTTCATCTTTTGTCTCCTTTTTAATTTACAAAATGATATCTCAACTCAAGTTTTTAAATGAATTTCACTATACGCAACTCACCTGGTTTCAAATCTGTAGATTCATGTTTCTCTATTTCAACAGTTTCATCTAGATTTGAAATCATACCCTCTCTTTTACTCAAATTACCTTGAATACCACCAAATTTCACTTGAGATAAATCATTATTGTAAACTCTTAAAATATAGCTATCCGAAATATCAGATTTTACTATCGTTCCAAAACTTCCTTCAAAATCTTTCATAACCAAGAAACTATACTGAGTCGGTAATTTATTTTCTGTTGGGTTTGTCGGAAAATATGCTATTGGATTTATTGATTTATCATAATTTTGAAACTGATAGTATGAATTCTCACATGCATATTTGATATAATCGTTTGTGATTTTATTTGCGTCATAGTGATTATAGTATTGTATCGAAAATTCAAATTTATTATCTACTTTCATTTGGCATTCAGGTGTTTCAAATATCATGTAGTCTAAACCACTTGGTCTTCCTGGCCTACGATTTAAATCAGGATATCCCATTGCTCCATATGATCTAAACAAGGTAATCGCCAAATCCTTCTTATTCTCGTTAATCAATTCATATTCTTTACTGTGTCTTGTAAACAATGTCGTCACATAGTTAGAATTAACCATAGAAACATGATTTAGCAATGGATAGGTTGCACTTGGTTCTTCAAACCAGTTTTCAGCCCTCCAATAATTCATTTCTTCTGAAAATGTTTCCCTTTTTATATATCCATATTGCGTTCCTGCAAATGAATACTTATTCTCTGTGTTCCCTTGAATGACAAACCTTACACGGTGCTGTTCAGATTGATTGGTAACCCATCCAGAAAATTCCATCCTGTTGGAGTTCTTTATCAATTTAATCTGAATCTCATAAGCTAAAACATCATCTTTTTCTTTGAGCATACGTTTTTTCAAATTTGATGGGATTTTAACATCTCCTCTAATTAACATAATCTCAATGTGATCTGATGCCTTGTAATCAACGTTAGCTAAATTGAAATAGTCTACAACTTTTAAATCATTAGTTGGATATGAATAATCGAAACTATCTCCCTCATCACCTGAGTCTTCAAGGTAAAATGCTTTCTCAATTTTAATATTAAGTAACTTATCGTAAACGGTGATGCCAGATTCTTCTTGCGAAATGCGATACCTATTGTTTTCAATAACTCTAAATGCATCGTGTATGCTATCAGAAGTTCTTATACTTTCAAATGTTTCAACAACATCAAGTGTTTTGTAAGATATTCCCTCGAAATTCTCAATGTTGATCACGATATCTGTTTCAAAATGAACTTTATCCAGATCTAGGTTCTCTACACTCTTTCTTAAAACACCATGATTCTTTTCTCTTATCTTAACAATCGAATAATCAATTTTCTTGCCCTGATCGACAATGTAGAAATTTGGTGTTTTAGTCAGAATCTTCATTTCAAAAGTTATTGATCGACAAATTGGCAAGGAATTAAATACGATAAGCGGATCTCCTACTAAACTCGAAGAGTCAATTGATATTGAAACCAATTTCATCAAATAAATCTTCGTTGAATGTGCTAAATTGTACGCGCTTTGAGTTTGACGTCGAATATAATCATTAGTTTCATCAGTTAATGTTGCCGAAGAATGAGTCTGACATAGTATCAAAGTCTCCCACGCTTTATCAATAAGACCATGTTTATATGGGATCCCAAGTGAATCAAGCATGCTCATTAAAGGTTGTACTTCATATGTTAATAATCGTTCACATCGATCTTGTAGTCCTTTAATATCAGCTCTTGCAGAGAAAATTGATCGGTGGACTCGATGATACTGGGTAGAGAATAGTTCATGCTTATGTTCCTTAATGTTTTTGCCTTTCTCACGAACTCGCTTAAAAAATTCTTCCCAATTAGTTAACTTGAAAATATAATCTTCTGATTTAAGATTGTATTCTTCAATTCTTTGTGGAATGTTGAGTATAGCTGGATTTTGATCAAAACCAAGCGGGAAAACAAATTCATTCTCTATGGTTGAATATCTAAGTAATCTGTTTATCAGTTGGTGAACATTAATTTTATTATAGTCTTCGGCTTTGTTCGTTAAGAGGGTTCCATCTTTAAAACCATTTGCTCCGTAACCATACCCTGAAATCATCGTATATACTAAAACTTTACTCCCATCGTTTGAAGTCCAATAGAATTCACTTCCTAAATTGTAATGATCCCCGACACCTCGTGTGATTACAAATTCATGAATCCCATATTGATTGAAAATTTTAGGAAAATCAACTGTATGCCCAAATGAATCAGGAAGATAGGCTATCTTTGAGACTTTACCTAATCTTCTAGATGTTTTTAAGCCGAGTCTTAAATTATTGATTATGGATTCACCACTTGAAATAAAACAATCAAGTTGTGAATTGAACGGACCAATCACTAATCTTCCATTTGAGACAAACCTTCGAATTCGATCTTCTTCACTAGGAAATAGGTTGATAAACTCATCAATTGGTGTTGTCTGCCCATCCATGAAAAAATCAATAATTTTCCCAGATTCTAAGCCATCTAGTAATTCTTTAAAATTATATGCAAATTGTACTGTTGCATCTTGAGTAGTAAAGTACCAAATTAAATCCCAGTGTGTGTGATGAATACAATGTGCTATTTTCTTCATGTTACCTCGATCTTTTCAAAATATTAACATATGACTTTTTCAGTATTGAAGGTACATTATATTCATATTTCTACAACAATTGGATTCAATGATGCAAAAACTTAATAAAACATCAATTTTCATTTTGATATAATTAAAATATCAAACCTGTGTTGGAGTCGTAATGAAAAATAATAGAATTATTGAACTGATAAAGATTTTATTGTCGAGTAGAGACTATATAACGACGAAAAGGCTTTCTGAGCTCTTATCGACTTCACAAAGAACCATTCACAATGATCTGAGTTCATTTGAGTTCCGAATGTTGATTGATGGCTGTGATCTGATTAAAACTCCACATAAAGGAATTCTTTTAAAGTGTGACGACGAAGTAAAGAATAAAATTCTTTATAAATTAAAAACACCATTTTTAACAAAAACTGTAGAAAATGATGATTTAAGTTCAATTCTGGTAAAATTGATTAATGCAAATCATATAGTTAATCGTGAATATTTGAAACTTGATCTATATAAGTCCACAAGCTCATTAAATATATTACTTGCTGATTTGAAAAGTTTATTAAGAGATTATGATTGTACACTTGAGAATAGTAGAAATGGTGGTCTGTCTATTAATGGTAATGAATTTGACATTCGAAAATTCTTTTACTACTTTTTTAATTCTGAGAATTTCTATATAGATTACTCACATTCTTATAATAGAATTTCTGATCGATCGAATTATATTCTTGATCGGATGTTAACTCAGAAACAGAAAGAATCCTTATTGTCAATTGTACAATCTTGTGAAGAGATTATGACAACTCATTTTGTGGATGAAGATTTTAATAGTTTCTTAGTTCAATTATCAATCTTAATTAAAAGAACTTTGAATTCAAATTATATTGGGAATATTAGCTTTGATCATGATCTTCAACAAGAATACCATTATGCAACGCTAATAAAGCTGTACATAGAGAAAGATTTTAATGTCATTCTAACTGAAAACGAAATAAAATACATTTCGCTTTTACTACTCTCAAAAAGAAAGCAAACAAACATACCTAACGATGAGCATGAGTCTCTTATGCTGGAGAAATTCATCAATTTATTAAGTGTTCGTCTAAATATCGATTTAACAAAAGATTTCACATTAAGACAATCACTTAACAATCATTTGAAGCCCGCTATAAAACGAATGAGACATGGACTTGCAAGTCAGAATCCACTTTTAGATCAAATTAAAAACAATTATACTGAAATTTATATTACAGTAAATACAGTGGTTGAAGATTTGGAAGCTATAGAGAAGATATATTTCGACCAAAATGAAATTGGATATATTTGCTTACATGTTATAGCTGCAATCAATCGACCAACAAATAAACATAAGTTCAATGCTGCTTTGATTTGTAACGAAGGATTATCCCTTGAAGTCTTTTTAAAAAATATCATTGAATCTTATTTCCCAGAAATATCCATTACAACAATACTTAGAGAGAATTCAAGTATCTATGCTGAATTTTCTAAATTTGAACTGGTTATCAATAGTACACATAAGAGATATAAAGAAAATAATGTTATTAACATTGAAACACATTTTTCACAGAAGGACCATGCATCATTACGTCATTTACTAGCCAATAAAGTAATTAGTTCCAACGATTTTCATTTAGACCTCTTTAAGAATTATCTAGTTTTTTTTAAAGATGATTGTTTGACACAAAATGATCTTTTAGAAAAGTATAGTAATTATTTATTTAATGAGCACTTTGTTAAATCAAACTTTTTCAACACGGTTTTACAAAGACAAAGAGTCAGTAGTACCTATGTCGCAAGAGGTATAGCTGTACCACATGGTTCGAAGGATGAAGTACTCGCTTCTGTTATCCTTATTATAAATTGCTCTCAACCTATTTTTTGGGATGATGACTTTGCAAACACAATAATTCTTGTTGCATCAAATGATCATGATGCACGAAATTTCAGCTTATTATTTCGGAAAATTATGCGAATTGCTTCAAATGATCAGTTGTCAGAACAATTAAAAAAGTGTGAAGATATTGAAGATGTTAAAAAATTAATCGACTTTGTTAAGAATTGATACCAGCTAATTGAGCAAAATAATGTTTTGATTATTGAATTTATGCAAGTCCTGTACAGTACCACTGTTACGCTTAATGTGGCAATTCCCAATATATATTGGAAATTACATCGCTACTTCTATCTAACCAGAGCCACTTCTTCGATCGTTAAGAGTCATTCAGAAATCAGGTGGCTCAATTTTCATGTCACTTTCATTAACAATATTATAAAAGTCCTTATACAAAGTCTGTTTGATAACACTATATATGAACAGAAAATCTATCAGCCCTTTCATTCCATATTGAAATTGGCAGAAGACATCACCTCTGGGCAAAGACTAAAATTCGCGTAATTACTCACGCTCGAAAAATGAATACTTCACCACTATTGGGTCAATCGTTTCGTTCAAACAGTGCCAGATTGTCGAACAATAGGGTCTATGATTGAACTTTGATTGGTGGCCTCTAGAGGTTCTTTCATCTTGAAGTACTGGTGCAAGGTGAGGAGGCTGGGTGGCTTCCGTCCCCGCTCTTCGAAATAGGGAATGATTTCATTCACCGAGAAACCCCGTAACTTCAAATCTAGAATCTCATGCAATTGTATTTTTTGAGCATCTTAAACGCCTGCTTTGAACACCTATTATCACAGTATGGTATTCACATGAAGATATGCTAAGCTCGTGTGTTCTACAGTGTACTGACGGTGTATGTTTAATCTCGATGGTGTTATTCGGCAAATGAGGACTTGTACTGAAGCCTTCTAAGATAGTTGAACATGTTCCACGAAGATTATTTGCTTTTGATCAAAACTGGCTCAAGAATTGCCAATTATGAGTCAAAAATCTCAAAATTGTTCCAGAATCGCATGTTCTATGAGGATTTTAGAGATCGATCTTTGTAAATATCAGGATGAAACGATGTTATTTACCAAAGTCCTTCTTTGCCGAATAACACCATCTCGATTATTAAGAATTCTAATTACCGTACTACAGAAAAATCTGTTTACCGAACTCTAGATAAAAGTGCTTACTACAGTTTGAAAAATCCCCTTTACGTACACCTGTAAATTCATCTTTTCACTTGCACCTTACTTTCCGAACAAAAAGTCTGGACACTTCTATTTTGAACAAACTTATTGGAAGATTTTCCATGTGGTACATACAGAACGAATTGACTGACACAGTTTGCTACGAAACTATGTCACTATTTATGCGACGTATGTAAAAAACACATGGCCTATCTATGAGCATCTTGAAGCCATTTTACGAACAATCAAAATACAGAATGCAAGACTGTGAATTCCCTTTTATCGTGCTTATTGCCGTTTCCATCATATAAAAATGACTTAACTCTATGAATTAAGCCATCGTTTCAAAAAACTGACTTTACTTTAATAATTCACGAGACTGTAAATTCAGCTCAATTTTTCAAATTTATTTCTTTCCACCTTCAAAATTACATAAGTTTAAGAAATAATCCATTTTCTAATTTACAGAATTAGCTTTAAGAATTTAAACCTTCATACAGGTTATCGAATTTAATCTTATTTCACAAATCAATATCAATGTATTCCATCTGCATAAATGATTCAATACACTCGTCATTTTGAGATTCCAAAATCAACTTTTTCAACAATCTACTTGAGTCGTTATAAAATGCATCATATTGATATTGATCTATTGATGTGATAGAAATATCAATCCCTATTTTATTTCTCCACTTACTTTCAAACTCAGTAACGGAAGTTTTCGAAATAACACTTATATTTATTGATTCATCATTTCGCACTCTGTTTGAAATAAAATTTAAAAAGTCATCGATAGTTCTAAGATTCAACTTATTAAAAGAACTCGAAATATCTCTTTTGATCAAGCTAGCATAGACTTCAAACATTAGATTTAATTCATTCAACCTAGTACAGTTTTCCATAGTTTTCCCAATATTTATATTTGTATTATACCTGTAATTGCTTAGAGATGTAAATGCAATGTAAGTCACTCGGGAGTTTGAAAGTTGTTAGACGATTGAAAATGAATCAAGCCTTTAGCCAAAAGACTTCTTAAATAGAAAAGGTGTTGTTTGGCAAATAAGGACTTTGGTAAATAACATCGTTTCATCCTGATATTTACAAAGATTGATCTCTAAAATCCTCATAGAACATGCAATGCTGGGATAGTTTCGAGATATTTCTTGCTCATAATTGGCAATTCTTGAGCCTGTTTTGATCAGAAGCTAATAATCTTTGTGGAACATGTTCAACTATCTTGGAAGATTTCAGTACAAGTCCTCATTTGCCGAATAACACCACTAACTTTTAATAATCTACTCTTCCTCTTCTTCTTGCGTCTTGACATCTTCGTCATCCGCATTCAGATAGTCATCGATCTCATCATCACTCACATATTCATCTTCAACTAGGATTGAGCTTGTGTCCACATGCGTTTCATTGTAAGTTCGACGTGAACGTAGATCCCACATGTTATCCGCTAACGGCGCAAAGCGCACATCCAACATCATTGCAGAATAAAACTGAGCAATTTTGTTTTCAGCTTGGGCTTGATTGAACCCTAAAGACGAAACCACTTGGTTCCATAAATCTAAGAAAGCCATTTCATTCTTTTGTAAACTCAGCGTTTCAAACGCCACATCCAACATCGACCGACTCGTCATAAGTCCTCCCCTACATTTTTTCTAAAGCACTGACCCCGATTAACGTCAACGCATTGCGCAGTGTGATTTGAACCGCTTTGACTAAAGCCAAACGCTGTGCTCTTAAATCCCCTTCCGCATGTAATACTGTACATTCGTTATAGAAAGAATGGAAACTTGCCGCTAGCTTATGGATATACAAACAAACAATATGAGGCTGGCGTATCTTGGCTGCATCTTGAATCATTTGTGGGTAATCCGCTAACTGTTTCAACAGATCCATTTCTTTGTCATGAACCAACAAATCATAGGATGAACATGTGCTCACTTCTGCTTGACGCAAGATTGAACACATCCTTGCATGAGCATATTGAGCATAATATACAGGATTATCGTTGCTTTGTGAAGTAGCCATATCCAAATCCAAGTCCATATGGGTATCCCCAGCCTTGGAAACGAAGTAATAACGTACGGCATCGACCCCCGCCTCATCAATCAGATCCTTCAGCGCAACCGCTTTACCGGTACGCTTGCTCATCTTGAATTCAACGCCATCTTTGATCATCCGTGCCATTTGAATGATATCGACACTCAAATCTTCACGTTCATAACCTAAGCTCATAAAGGCTGCTTGAAGTCGAGGGATATACCCATGATGATCTGCTCCTAATAAGTTGATAAGTTTATCAAAACCACGTTCTTTTTTATTTAAGTGATACGCGATATCTGGAAGGATGTAGGTATAAGAACCATNNGATCCTTATCATCCCCATAATCCGTAGTCCGTAACCAGAGCGCACCTTCGGATTCAAAGGTATGCCCATTCTTAATCAAAGTATCTAAAGTCTTTTGAACCAAACCACGATCATACAGGGATTGTTCACTAGTCCAGACATCAAATTCTACTCTGAACAGTTTAAGATCATCTCGCAGTTTATCGGTTTCTTTTTCCAAACCATATTTCCTGAAAATAGGTAGTGTTTCTTCCAAAGGTAAATTTTTATACACTTCTTTTACTTCTTGATATAAGTCATCTGCAATCTCAATGAGATCCTTACCGTGGTAACCATCTTCAGGAACTGCAATATCGACGCCACAGTGCTGTAAATAACGGGCTTGGAGCGACTTCGCCATGTTGTTAATCTGATTACCTGCATCGTTCAAGTAGTACTCACGTGTCACATCGTAACCTGCGGCCTTCATGATCCGTGTTAGGGAATCTCCAATCGCTGCACCACGTGCATGACCTGGATGTAAATCACCCGTAGGATTCGCGGATACATATTCCACATTGATCTTGATGCCATTCTTTTCTGAACTCAAGCCATAGGCATCATCTTGATCTAGAACTGTCGAAATAACCTGTGTAAGCAATTCTTTCTTCATGAAGAAGTTGATGAAACCGGCTCCTGCTATTTCCATTTTCTCAATCGAAGATGCATCGACTTTATCCATGATCGATTGTGCAGTCAAACGCGGATTGCTGCGAAGTTGTTTGGTGAGACGCATCGCCACATT
>DIJY01000013.1:14667-19872 GCA_002421405.1 Caryophanales bacterium UBA5632
GAGATTGGTTTTGAGTCCATGTTCGATTTGATTCATGCTTTGGCCTCCTGAATGCTTAACTCCATTTTTTGCTCAGTGATTAAATCATCGTTTGCGTACAAACGATAATGTACATAGATGAGATCGTTCTGGTGCAATATCTTCAAAGTCTTAACAGTACCGCTAAAACTCCCTTGTTCATCTATGATTTCGAAAAGCCCTTCTTTACCCAAATAAAAACTAATCTTGGTCGTTCCATCATACTGACGTTTTAGGTGCAACTCATTCTCTAAAACAAGTAGCTCCACCTCAGTATTGTTATCTTCCTCAGTATAAGTGATACGCTTAGGATTCTCTGTGATCGTCCCAAACATCGTTTGCGTATTTATTGCGTCATTATCTAAACAATCAATTAAATTAAGTTTTAGTTTTACGATTCTTTCAGACATCCATAACCGTCCTTACCTGAAAAGATTATATGGGAATAACAATCAATGTCAAGACATATAAAACAATTAAGCCCTCGATTACCAAAAACTTCACAAGAAACAATTAAAAACCATGACGAGCATGGTTCTTAATCCTACTTAAAGATGAATGCCAATACCAAGAAGATGCCAGCAAATGCGAGCAAGAGCAGTTTATACCCTTTCTTACCCAGCTTATCAATGAAGAAGCGTGTCTTTTGATTCCCTTCGTAGAAAATAGGCATCTCAACAAAATAAGCCACAAGATAAACAACCGCCACAACAAAGAAGAAAATAGCTAACCAGTTCATACGATCCTCCTTTTAAAGCGCCTTCTTTTCAAAAACTTTATACAACACCGCAATTAGGACGATGTTATAGATAAAACCAATACCAAGATAAACAAAGGTGCTGAGATTCATCTCAACCAGGCCCAAATCAATTGCAGGTTTTAACAACTGATATTGAACCGCCTTAACTCCCCAGAAAGCTGGTGCCAATGCGAACAACCACTCCTTCCAATCCAAGAAAAACAAAGCACCGATTGGAAAGATCATCAAAAACCCAGAACCTTTCATCGCCATAAAGCCCTCCACCTTATTCGTAGCAAGAGCATTGACGATAAAAGCTTGGATAGGAACCTGCATCGCCAGCAACATTGATATGATCACATACAACCAAAGATCGATACCAAAACCACCTACGATCCAATAAATCAATAGATTGGAAAGAACGCTCATGATATAAACAAAGATGATTTTGAACCAAACATAGATACGAATATCTAAAGGCGAGATACGAATGGATACAAAGACATGATCATCTCGATCATCTAAAATCGAGAAGCCCGACATTGAACCGAAAATGACTCCAGACATGATGGTTAACGCCACAATCATAATACGAATGCCATTCTCATCAAAGGTTTCGTTTTCAAGAAGATATTTCCCAAAGAAACCCACCATCAGCGGATACGCCAACAACATGGGCGTCATCCGATCTCGAATCAAATTCTTAAATTCAAACTTGATTAAACGTGCAAACATGTCACACCCCCAAGTCCTTCGTTGCATAGTCTTTGAAATATGGTAAGACCCCATAACGAAGCATCAATAGACTAACCAAAACAATGTAGACTGCATCTTTCAAATACTGAACGATATCGATTGAGTCCAAGAATGACGCATTCAATAAACGTAATGTCACTTCGGTTGGTGACCAAAAGATATACTCTAGAATGGATTCTGGCAAGATACCAATAACGACACCAATACTTGGTAAAACCAAGACAATCATCATAACCATATAGTTTAAGAGCAATGCCGTGAAGTCTTTTGAAATATAGCTCAACAAAATCCCAATGAACACATAGAAGCTTGTGACCAAAATAATCCCAAGAAATAACCATTGAAAATTGAAGAGATACGCCTTTAAGAAATACATCGAAGCACCGATGATCACAAAGATAATCGCAATATTTAGGATATTGACCAAGATCTTACTAAGAATGTATTCAAATTCAGTCATCGGCGATATCAACATTGAACTGATGGTATGTTCCTTCTTTTCGTAGAACATTTCTGCTCCAACCAACAAAGAAGTCATCGCGGAGGTTTCCATTAGGAAGACAAAGGGTAGAAAGGCCTTGAATTCATCAAGCTCAAGGAAATAGCCCATCACAACCCACACCATAGCCACCACGAGGGATGCGGTAAAGAGATTATATTTCGCAAGGCGTGTGAATTCACCAGAAACCAAATGCTTAATCTTCGCCATGTAACTTTACTCCCGTCACTTGGATAAAGATTTCTTCCAATGTCGTTTCACCACTGTGAATCGTTTCGACTTCCTTTGTACGCATCAATTCCGCAAAAGCATCTGTTTTTATTTCATCCATCGTAAACCGTTTCACATGCGTTTGATTATCTTCTTTATACTCAACGGTCACAGTGCGTTGACCATACTTGATCTTTAAATTACGTGGACTGTCGATTTCTTCAATTTTTCCATCTGTAATAAAGGCAACACGGTCACACAACTCATCCACGTCACTCATGATATGGGAGGTTAAGAATACCGTTCCTCCGTTATGTGCAAATTCACGAATCATGTCTTTGACGATACGTGCATTCTTGGGATCCAAACCATTGGTGGGCTC
This sequence comes from Caryophanales bacterium UBA5632, assembly GCA_002421405.1. Taxonomy (GTDB): domain Bacteria; phylum Bacillota_I; class Bacilli_A; order Izemoplasmatales; family Hujiaoplasmataceae; genus UBA5603. The sequence goes on from DIJY01000013.1 coordinate 17,272, forward strand.
GTCTAAGAAAAGCATTTTAGGTTTGTTTAACAAAGCACGAACGAGATTCAATCGAATCTTCATCCCTTTTGAATACTCCCCAACCAATTTGTTTCGATCTTCCCATAATCCAACACGTTCCATTAGCGGTTGGATATCCGCGTGATTCTTATACAATTTCTGGAAGAAATCCAAGTTTTCCATCGCCGTCAACTTCGAAAACGAAATCGGCATTTCAAAACAAACTCCAATATCTTCATAGAAGACGTCATTGAATGAATGCAGATCTTTTCCATCAAAGTGGATTTCACCCTTATCATAAGCTAAGAGTTTAACCAACAACTTTTGTGTTGTTGTCTTCCCTGCACCACTGGGTCCTAAAAAGCCAAAGATCTCTCCTTGTTTGATTTCAAAATCAATGCCTTTGATCGTATCCTCTGCATTCTTAGGATATTTGAAAACCAAGTCTTTTACTGTAAACATACAATCTCCTTAACGAACCATCGTTCCCTTTTGTATCAAATCCAATACCGCTTCTGACGCCTCTATCATTCTGTCGTAATCCTTATTCACAAAGTGTTCCATCAATAACTTCTGATTAATTCCGATTAACATATCACTAAGCAACTGTGGATCCACATCTGAGCGTATGATGCCATTGGCTTGGTCCTTGCGTATCAAACTCAAGAAATATTCCATCATCCCAGGATTCTGTTTGGTCAGCTTCTGTATGAAGTTGCTTTTATCCAATTCCATCAACACACCAATCCTGTAATAGCGTGGTTGTGCTTCCATCCAAATCTTTACTTGCCGTAACATATTCAAATAGGCTTCAAAGACATTCCCGGCTTCTGCTTGAACCACATCTTTAAAGATGCGGTATTTTTCTTGAGCAATGATGCCAAGTATCTCCATATAACAATCTTCTTTATCCTCGAAGTATTGATAGAAGCTCCCTCGTGAGATTCCCGCCCGCTTGATGATGCGATTGATGGACGCTTCACTGAATGTATAGGTACTGAATTCTTCAATGCATGCGTCAATTAAACGCTCTTGTTTATCTTTTTCTAGATTATAGTAAGTTGGTTTCGCCATTATGACACCCCTGTCATATTCAATATAAACTTCTTTTTAGTAGAACGCAAGAAAAAATCTGTCATTGCGACAGATTCATGAATGCTTCAATTTCTTCAACGGTTTTCAAGATTGAGCTGGATAAATTCTCACAGCCTGTTTCCGTAACCAAGACATCATCTTCAATCCGAACCCCAATTCCCTCATGTTCAAGGTAGAGCCCCGGTTCTACGGTAATCACCATTCCAGGTTCTAAGACAGCACCTTCAAACATGCCCACATCATGGGTGTCCAAGCCCAATGAATGGCTGACACTATGATAATAGATATCATCCACATGTTCTGGAGCTTCAATCATTTTTGCTTGAACACAACGTTCTTTGTATACATTGCGAACGATTTCATTTAGTTGAATCAATGCGACACCTGGCTTGATGGCTTTGAACACTTCGTTTTGCGCTTCTAAAACGATTTCATACACTTCTCTTTGACGATCCGTGAACTTACCATTCACAGGAAAGGTTCGTGAGATATCGGCACAATAATGTTTGAATGCCGCTCCACAATCTAGAAGCAGTAAATCTCCATCTTTCATCTCTTTATGATTGGATACATAGTGCAAGATGGTCGCATCTTTACCACTTGCCGCAATCGTATCGAAGGACACATCACAGTGTTTCAAATTAAGTTCATATTTGAAATCCGCAACCGCTTGGTACTCAGAGCGACCGGGTTGAAGTTTAGAAACCAAAGCTTCGATGCCTAAGCGTGTGACATCAATCGCTTCTTTGATCAATTCAACTTCAGCTTCAGATTTAAGCGTACGCATCTTATTCAACTTCTGATTGATATTGTGGATTTGTAATCCAGGGTATAAGCGTTGAATGCGACGCACAAAGTTTTCGGCTTCGCTGTTACGATGGGTCAATTGATCTCGTTCACTATCGATGTATAAGGTCTGGATATTATTACGTGACATGGTACGTGCAAAAAAGGCTTCGAATTGAGATAAAGCTTGAATCATGAAGACGCCACTCTTATGAATCGCCTCATCCTTTGTCAATGATTTGCCAACCCATTTCTCCAATACCGGATTATGATCTTTGATAAAGAGGATTTCCTTATTACCAACCGCATTGCGCAATTGAACATAGATCAAACCGTCCTCATCACATTGGGTCAAATAATAGAAATTACGATTCACGATAAAAGGATAGGTACTATCTGCAGAGCGCTTAACCAAATCCCCTGCAAATAAGACGGTTATACTCCCACTTACATGATCTTTAAAAGCTTCTTGTCTACGATTGATTACGATTTCACGTTTCATTTGTTCACTTCCTTTGGATAGAATAATTTCATCTCAGTCTTCGCTTGACCATACACAACCGCATTTACGATTGCGGAAACTTGTGATAGTTCACGGATTGTCTTATCAGGCATCAAGATGTAGATGAGATTGGTATCTTCGTTGTAAGGCGAATAAGGACGTTTCTCAGCCTTATCCATATAGAGGTAGTAGATCGGATCAAAGCCTAAATCAATTAA
>DIJY01000013.1:19910-22613 GCA_002421405.1 Caryophanales bacterium UBA5632
CGCTCCAAGATACGCACCGCTAAATCACTCAAAATCTTATCTTCATCATCCGATGCACATTGAAAGCCATAGAAACAACTGCTTTCGTCGAGTTGATAATGTTCCTTCAAGGTGATTTCATGGTCCGGCTTCAAGAATTGAAACATCGGATAATCATCTAGATACCTCGGATTTTTTACAATCAAATCACGCATCCGATTGAAGAACGCATAAAGGATCGCTTCAATACTTCGTGATGTGGGATGATAATACACCTGCCAATACATGTGATAGCGCGCCATGATGTAATCTTCAACCGAATGCACACCACTTTCTTTGATGACCAAGCGATCTTCTATGATTCGTAGTGTACGCAGTATTCTTTCTAAGTCAAAGGTCCCATAGCTCGTACCTGTGAAATATGCATCCCTTAGAAGATAATCCATACGATCCGCATCCAACTGACTGCTGATCATACGACTCATCACCTTATTTGGATGGCTGTGATTCAAGATGGAAACGATCTGTTCAGGAAGATCAGAAGCATATTTCACAAGGATACGATGAATGTCCGAATCTCCTAAAATAATCATTGCTGTTAATTGCTCATGATTTGGTGTCAATATTGATTCGAAGAAATGCGAGAAAGGTCCATGACCCAAGTCATGTAACAAACCTGCACACATGATTTGAATCTTTTCCACTTCACTTAAGAACGCATCCAAACCCTTTACTTCATTTACCATCCGGCGTATGATCTCATACACACCCAATGAATGAGCAAAGCGACTGTGTTCAGCCGTATGATAGACCTGATAGGACGTTCCCATTTGATGAATGCGACGTAGACGTTGAAACTCACGTGCATTAATCAAATCCCAGATGATTTGGTAATCCACATGAATATATTCATGAATCGGATCCCGCATCACCTTAGTCTCATTGCATCTTTGATTCATCTGTTTCCTCTATAAGCAAGCATACCGCCTGCGTCATCACACCTTCTTGGCGTCCAACAAAACCCAGTTTCTCACCACGAGTCGCCTTGATGTTCAATTGATCATCGCTTATTTCTAAGATTGGAAGCAAATTCGCTTTCATCATTGGGATATGCGGAGCCATTTTAGGCTTTTCAATTAGGATGATTGAATCGATATTCCCAACACGATACCCTTTTATACGCATCAAGTGCACCACATGCCTTAATAAATCCAATGAATTCGCGCCTTTGAATTGGGGGTCGGTATCTGGAAAATGCTTACCCAAATCCCCTAAAGCCAGAGCACCTAAAATTGCTTCCGCAATCGCATGTACCAAAGCATCCGCATCGGAATGACCATCACAACCAAAAGGATGTTCGATGTGAACACCACCAAGAATCAAAGGACGACCTTCTTTTAGGGGGTGAATATCTGTGGATTGACCAATTCGTATCATATCTTTTATTATACATTGAAATGCGAAAGCATAGACAATGAAATCCTTCTTGCATATGATTAAGAAAAAGGAGTCTCTATGCCTAAAATCAATGTGGCCTTTGTCTGTGTACACAACTCTTGTCGCTCACAGATTGCCGAAGCTTTAGCCAAAACCAATTATGCGGATGTGTTCAATGCTTATTCTGCTGGTACGGAAACGAAAGACAAAATCAATCAGGATGCGGTTCGCATCATGAAAGATCGTTTTCAAATCGATATGGAAACTTCTCAACACTCCAAACTTATTGACACCTTACCAAGCATTGATATTCTCGTAACGATGGGATGTAACGTGGAATGCCCTTATCTCCCTTGTAAACACCGCGAAGATTGGGGTTTAGATGACCCCAGTGGTCAGCCGGATAAAGTTTTCCACCAGACCATTGACCTCATTGAGGTCAAATTGGAAGACCTTTCCCAAAGAATTCAAAAAGGATTAGCTCAATCGTAAACACAAAAACAGTTTTTTCATTATAATAAGGATATGCGCTGCACACTTTCCTACTTTGGACCTGAAGTCACACAGAAATATGTTTATGTACTGGAGACATCCAAAACACTAAACATTCATCAAGCGTGGCAAATGGCCATTCGCAATCAAGCACATCTACAAAACATCCTTACCCACAAACTTATCCTTCTTAAGAATCATCGTTATGTTTCAGATCAAGTCTTTCTGGAGGACAATGATGAAATCATTTTGATGGATGCAAAAATGGGCGGCTAGTTTAGAAAGTTAGGTTTCTATGGATTTTTCAACCCTACTCTTTGCCTTTGGTTTAACATTATTTGCTGGGTTGAGCACCGGTATCGGTAGTGCTCTTGCCTTTTTCACCAATAAAACAAATACACGCTTCTTATCCGTTGCCCTAGGCTTTTCAGCAGGTGTCATGATTTATGTCTCTATGATTGAGATTTTCGCCAAAGCCCGTGAAGCTCTTGTGGGGGAACTTGGTATAAAATTAGGATCCTGGGCTACGGTAGGTGGTTTTTTCTTAGGCATCGCTTTAATTGCGATCATTGATCATTTCGTTCCTGAAGCCGATAACCCACATGAAATCCATACCGTTGAAGAAATGGATGGACAGAGTGAAGAGCATAAAGCAAAGCTTATGCGCATGGGGCTCTTTACAGCCTTAGCCATTGCGATTCATAACTTCCCTGAGGGTTTAGCAACTTTCACAGCGGCCATCAGTGATCCTAAGTTGGGGATTCCCATTGCAGTTGCGATTGCGATCCACAATAT
>DIJY01000013.1:22645-24079 GCA_002421405.1 Caryophanales bacterium UBA5632
GAAAGCCTTTAAGCTTTCCTTCCTCTCTGGTCTATCCGAACCCGTTGGGGCTTTGGTAGGTTATCTTATTCTCTATCGATGGTTGAATGACACCGTCTTTGGGATCATCTTCGCCAGTGTCGCAGGCATCATGGTTTATATCAGTCTTGATGAACTCTTACCATCAGCACGTGAGTATGGTGAACATCACCTATCCATTTATGGCATGATTGCAGGAATGGCTGTCATGGCCATTAGTCTACTCCTCTTCCTATAATTTAAAAAGCGGAAAATTCCGCTTTTAATTTTGCTTATTAGAATTTTACAAACTTTTCGACATCCAACACAAAGATGGTTGCCCCACCGACTTGGACTTCAACAGGGAAAGTCGCAAATCGGCCGATATCATACGAGGCCGTGGAAGGCACAAGTTCCGTACGTTGTTTACTTTCTTCTGAGATGATCTCAATGCACTTGTCCACCAAGGCATCCTCCGTCCCAATCAAAAGTGTTGTGTTCCCGATTTTTAAGAAGCCTCCTGTCGTAGCCAATTTGGTTACGCTAAAATTCTCTTTCGTTAAAGCATTGGATAAGCTGTGACTATCATCGTTTGATACGACGGCGATGATTAATTTCATAAAGTCACCTCCTGTTTAAACTATTATACCACTAAACATTGAATCTAAAGTGTAGGATGTCTCCATCTTTCACCAAATATTCTTTTCCTTCAATACGTAATTTCCCCGCATCCTTAACAGATTGTTCCGTTCCATACTGCATCAGATCATCGTAATGATAACACTCTGCTTTAATGAAACCCTTCTGGAAATCCGTATGGATGATGCCTGCACATTCCGGTGCTTTCATTCCTTTATGGAAGGTCCACGCTCGAACCTCTTGAGGACCACAGGTGAAGTAAGACCATAAACCTAAAAGATCATAACTGTGATGAACGATTTGGTCTAAACCACTTTCGGTATACCCCAAGTCTTCTAAAAACATCTGCCGTTCTTCTTCATCCAGCATGGCAAGTTCTTCTTCGATCTTGGCACTGATTGCGATCACATCACTCTTTTCTGATTCTGCAAATGCTTTAACCTCCATAAAGTATGGATTGGCATCTGGTTGATGAACCGCGTCTTCACTCATGTTGGCGACATAGATGACTGGCTTAGCACTCAACAAGTGAAACCCCTTTAAGAGTTCTTGTTCATCTTTGTCTAATTCCAGAGCACGAACATTCATGCCTTTTAAGAGCGCATCATTGATTTTCGTTAATACACTCAGTTCAAAGATGGCTTCTTTATCTTTGGCTCTCGCTTTGCGTTCAACTTTTGAAATACGATTCTCAATGGATTGTTGGTCCGCTAGGATCAATTCCAAGTTGATGATTTCGATATCGCGCAAAGGATGAACCGTACCTTCAACATGCGTGATGCTTGTATCATCAAAACA
>DIJY01000087.1 GCA_002421405.1 Caryophanales bacterium UBA5632
CCTATCGACTTCCGAAATATCCGTCTCCGGATGGAGTGGACGCTTCAGAGCAACTTTCAAAACTTGCGAATAAAGGCTTAAAACGCAGATACATGATGATGAGTAAAAAGTTATTTCCCTATAACACTTATCAAAATCGTTTGGATTATGAACTTAAAATTATTCATTCAATGGGGTTTGACGACTATTTTTTAATTGTATGGGATTTTGTCCTCTATGCTAAAAAAAATAAGATTCTAGTAGGGCCCGGAAGAGGTTCTTCGGCCGGCTCTTTAGTCAGTTTTGTTTTAGGGATTGTGGATGTTGACCCACTTGAACACCGATTATTTTTTGAACGCTTTTTAAATCCAGAAAGAATTACAATGCCCGATATCGACATGGATTTTCCTGATGATAAGCGGGACGAAGTCATTCGTTATGTCGTCGATAAATACGGAAAAGATCGCGTTACGAATATTATTGCTTTTGGTACCTTCCAAGGGAAGAGTGCGATTCGGGATGCAGCGAGAATTCTAAAAACAAACGATAATATTGTGGATGAATTAACTTCGCTTGTCAGTGAAACCGATAATTCATTATCAGCTTTTATTCGTACTTATCCAGATAAATATCTGTATTACATGAGCGACCCTGTGATTAAGGAACTATTGGATGTTTCAATTCGAATTGAAGGGCTGCAAAAACATGTATCGACTCATGCGGCGGGTATTATTATCACTGATCAACCCATTACGACGTATTCGCCGGTTCAAAACGGTTTATTAGGGATGTATCAAACGCAATATGAAGCATCTGACCTCGAATCGATAGGGTTATTAAAAATTGATTTTTTAGGAATTCGTAATTTATCGATTATCGCACGCGTGCTCGATGAAATTGAAAAAGAGACGCATGAAAGAATTGATATTTACAAAATACCAACGGATGACGCTTTAACCTTCGAACTGTTAAAAAATGTTCGAACGTTAGGAATATTTCAACTTGAATCTCAAGGAATGATGAATTTGCTACGAAAGATGCAAATATCAAATTTTGATGACATCGCCGTTTGTATCGCTTTATTCCGACCCGGACCCATGGATAATATTCCCACCTATTTAGAAAGAAGGTTCCAAAAAGAACCGATTACTTATACTCATCCGGATCTAGAACCGATTTTAAAGGATACCAATGGGATTATTGTCTATCAAGAGCAAATCATGCAAATAGCAAATCAATACGCCGGTTATTCAATGGGGGAAGCGGACGTTTTACGTCGCGCAGTTTCTAAGAAAAAGGAAGATGTATTAATTCAAGAACGAGAGAAATTTGTCTCAAAATGTGTCAATATGGGCCATGATAAATCAATAAGCAATGACATTTACGACTATATTGTAAAATTTGCCAATTATGGTTTTAATAAATCACATTCAGTCGTTTACGCATTGGTGGCCTATTGGATGGCTTATTTGAAAGCAAATTACTCAGGCTATTTTATGGCTTCACTCTTAGATAACGCAATTGGTTCTTCGGTCGCAACGAATGATTATATTCGCGAGTGTCGTAAGTTAAATATAAAAGTGCTTCCACCTAGAATTAATCATTCGGGAAAGCATTATCAAAAAGAGACAGGGGGCCTTCGCTATCCCTTCTTAGGTATTCGCGGCATTGGTCCTGTAATTGCTGACAAAATTGAAACGCTTTGTAAAGAAAAACCAGTAACCTCCTTTTTAGATTTCGTCAGAAGAAGCGGAGGCATTAATTCAAAAGCGATTGAATCGATGATTCTAGTCGGCGTTTTTGATGATTTGAACAAAACAAAACAAACACTGCTAAATAATTTAAAACAAGTTGAGAGTTTTATCGTTTTTAACCAAGAAAACCAAGATGACATGTTCATCTATCTAGAAAGCCCAGAATATGATTTTGATTATCTCAATCGTGTTGAAAGAGAGCTTTTAGGAATCAATTTAAGTTTCCATACATTATCTGATTACGCTTTATCAATTGAAAGACATGGGTATATCACTCCGTCTGAAGTTGAAGATTTAAAACCGGGAAGATATCAAATTGCGGGTGTTTTATCTCGCTTAAAGACCATCAAAACGAAGAGTGGTTTAGAAATGTGTTTTGTCGAAATTGAAGATCAATTATCTTCATTTGAAGGGGTTGTTTTCAGTGATGTTTGGGCACGATTAAAAAACTCCCTTGAAAAAGGTAATGCCTACCTTTTTGAAGGAGAATTAGACATCAGAAATAGCAAAAAACAAATAGTCATTAGTAATGTAAAACCAATTGAGAGGTAAAAATCGATGAAAAAAATTGGAGTTTTAACATCAGGGGGCGACGCGCCTGGCATGAATGCTGCGATACGCGGCGTTGTTAGAACGGCTTTATTTTATGGCTACGAAGCATTTGGAATTTATGATGGTTATAAAGGGCTCGTAGAGAATAAAATTAAACAACTTCAACGCAATGACGTCGGTCAGATTTTAACTCACGGAGGAACCATCTTGGGATCCTCGCGACTTCCAGAATTTAAAGAGGAATCTGTTCGGCAAGTCGCTGTCAATAATTTAAAAAATCTTGGAATTGATACTTTAGTCGTTATTGGTGGTGATGGAACATACCGAGGAGCAATGGAACTCAATAAAATGGGAATTAATTGTATCGCAATACCGGGAACCATTGATAATGATATTGCTTCAACAGAGTATTCCATCGGTTTCTTCACCGCGCTCGATACCGCGATTTGGGCGATTGATAAATTACGAGATACTTCCTTTTCGCATCAACGATGTACTGTCGTTGAAGTCATGGGGAGAAATTGCGGCGATTTGTCCATATTTTCAGGAATAGCTTGTGGTGCAGAAATCGTTATAACAAGAGAAACAGGGTATAACCGTGATGAAGTACTTAAACAAATCAGAGGCGCAAAAGCAAAGGGAAAACGTCATCTCATCATTGTTGTTGCAGAAAACATGCTAAACGTTTTTGAATTAGCGAAAGATATTCAAGCAAATACCGAATACGAAACAAGAGCTTCGGTCCTCGGCCATATTCAAAGAGGTGGAAATCCTTCATCATTTGACCGGATTTTAGCTTCAAAAATGGGATCTTATGCTGTTGAATTATTAAGGAAAGATATCAGCGGAATGGCTGTTTGTTCACATGGCATTGAAATTGATCATATTAGAATTGATGAAGCTCTTGTCAAAGTCAAAAGTACAACCGATTTGTATGACTACTTAGAAAAATTGAACTAATCAATGATCATTTGCTAAAACGATACTAAAAAGATGGCCAATTATGGACCATCTTTTTTAAATTAATCGATGAATATCTTAGTATTCAATTACGATTTGCTGGTTTGGATAGTAAAGAATGATTAAGAAATGATTTTCATAAGTCATTACGACAGAGTACTTGTAGAAATCGTCAATCGAAATGGTTGGATATTTTTTTACCAATGCATTAAAGAGTGTGTTCTTTTCACTTCGAGATAATGATTCGCTCCACCAAACATGTGGTTTTATTTTACTTCTTTCTAAGTATTCTCTTTTTAGATTATCAATGATATTTTCTTGATTTCTATGGGTTATTTCGATATAGGTTGCAAGATTCATAAATAAATCCGAGAGCTGGTATCGATGGAAATCAAACCCTAAATCAAGAAGATATCGAGCAAAATCACCCATGAATTGAAATGCCGATTGCTCTTTTTTAATGATTTTTTTAAACGTATTAGTCATAAATCCTTTGTTCCAAAAAGTTTCAAGCACTTCTTCAACGAAATGGATTTCTTGAATATCTCTCTCAGATAAGAAAAGATTTGAACGCATTTCGTAAGGGGGCGAGTTATCATATACATATCTATATTTTTCTGATTCTCTTCGAATCTTTGTGCCGCGTAACATCTTTAAAAATCCTAATTGTAATTCTTTCGGATAAAGATTGAATACTTCATCAAATGTCTTAGAAAAGCGTGTTATATCTTCCAAAGGGAGACCGGCAATCAAATCAAGATGCAAATCAATAACACCACCTTCTTGAATGAGTCGAATATTATTGAATAGTTTTTCATTGTTTTGAAATCGATCAACAGAGCGGTTGGTTTCTATGTTCGTTGATTGAATTCCTATTTCAAAACGGAATAACCCTTTTGGAGCATGTTCATTCACGTAAGTTATGAGGCTAGTCGGAAGCAAATCACCAGTAATTTCGAATTGGAACTTTGTTCCTTCATAATGATGAGCAATTATAAACTCGAATATTTTTAATGCATGATCAATTTTATAATTAAAAGTTCTATCAAGGAACTTAAATGTTTTTGCTCCATTTGCCATTAAGTATAAAATATCAGTTTTAACTCTCTCAATGTCAAAAAAACGAACATTATTATCAAGTGATGCTAAACAATAAGAACAATGATACGGACAACCTCTTGACATTTCGATATATTGAATTCGATTTCCAAGTTTTGGAATATCGTTTGTTAAATGATAAGGATTTTTTAATTGATTCAGATCTTTAATAACGACTTGGGGGTTTTGAATAATTTGAGCATTGTTACGATAAACTAATCCCGGAATATTGTTTGCTGGAATAGTTGATTGAATTGCATTAACGAGTAGATCAAATGAAATTTCACCTTCACCGCAAATGATATAATCAATTAATGACTTCTCCATAAAATATTTGGGTTCAAAGCTGACTTCAGGTCCACCCAAAACAATGATTGCCTTCGATTTATTCTTAATAGAATCAACCAATTTAATAACGATTTCAACATTCCAAAGATAGACTGAAAAAGCAATAACATCGGGCGAGTTAGACAAAATGGTTGTTTCAATAAATGAAATATCATCTTTGATTGTAAATTCAATCAGTTGAGATTCCATACTTAAATTCGCTTTAAGATATCTCAAAGCCATATTGGTATGGATATATTTCGAATCAATTGCCACAAGAAGAATATTCATCTTAATCACCACTACTATTGTATCAAAAATACCATCAATAAACTATTTATTTCCAGATATGATATACTATCATCGGGTGATATTATGGATCGATTTAAACTAGTTTGTGATTACGTGCCGACAGGGGATCAACCGAAGGCAATTGATTCTTTGGTAGAAAACCTCAATAAAGGTATCAAAGAACAAGTGTTATTAGGGGCAACAGGCACAGGAAAAACTTATACGATATCCAACGTCATCGAACGGGTCAACCGTCCGACGCTTGTTCTTGCCCACAACAAAACCCTCGCCGGTCAACTCTATTCAGAGTTCAAGACATATTTTCCTGAAAATAGAGTAGAATATTTTATTTCCTATTATGATTACTATCAACCGGAAGCATATGTTCC
>DIJY01000012.1 GCA_002421405.1 Caryophanales bacterium UBA5632
TGAACTGCCTTCATCCGAACTTAGTAAGTTTTTTAAAGTTGCTTCTTGCTTTTCTGCTCCATATGCAACCACTTGACCCTCTTTAAATTCTAACCAGAAGTTCTCGATTAAATTGCCTTGGTAATCCAATGGTTTTGTCGCAACGACTTTTCCATTCACGCCATATTTGTGTGGCATCGTGAATGTTTCTTCCGTTGGGATGTTGGCATTAAATTCAATGCCCTTTGTAGAATGTTCTACACCACCACACCAAATATGGTTTTTAACGAGTTTAACTTCAACGTCGGTTCCGAGACCATTTTTAAATCGAAGCGCATCAAATTGGAAATCATTTAAGATCTTGTTATGTTTAGCGAGAATTTGATTGTGTTTTTCCCATTCGGAGACGGGGTCATTTGTTTCGCTGATTCGGCTGGCTTTTAAGATTGCGTCCCACAATGCTTCAACCGCAGCTTCCGGTTTGAGCTTTGGAAACACTTTGTTTGCCCATACTTGGTTCGGAGCGGCAATGACACACCATTGGGTGTGATTGCCCATCGTATGGTTTCTAAAAAAGGAAATTGCTTTTGAGGTTGCGACATTTGCTTTTTGAATTTTCGAAGGATCCAACCCTTCATTAATGCCCGTGATAGGTGATGTGATGCTAATTAAACAGGCGCCATCATCGACATAATGTTGGTAACGGTCAATAAACCATTTTGGAATTGTTGTTAATTCATCATCACTTTGATACAGGTAACCATATCGCGATATATAGGCGTCATTCCATAATATTTCAACATTTTTCGCGCCAACCAAATAGGCTTGTCTCGCAATTTCTCGTGCAAGTTCTCTTGTTTCAGTTGAGGAATTAACAATCAGACGTTGACCTTTTTGAACATTCGCGCCGATTTGAACTGCGACTTTTGCGTATTTTTCTAATAAAGTTTGTTTCATAATTTTAAACCTCCAAAAATATATCTATTTCTATTATACTTTTTTGTTTAAATAACTTCAAATAATATACGTTTTTGAAGAACAAATTGATAGCAGTTTATCTTAAAAAGGGGTCTCGGTTATTTAGAAAATGCATCCTTAAGCATATGACTTGAGTTTTTCAAATGAATTTAGGATAATACAAGTAACATTTAGGAGGTACTAGTCTATGAAAATTGAAATATGGTCCGATTTTAGTTGTCCATTTTGCTATATCGGTAAAAAGCGATTTGAATCTGCATTACAAAAATTTGAACATTCTGATGAAGTTGACATCGTGTTTAAAGCTTATCAACTGAATCCAGCAGCAGAGAAAAATATGGATGGAGATGCTTATAATGCATTTGCGAAAAACCATCACATGACACTAGAAGAAGCAAAAAAACGATTGGACGCTACGACTCAAAATGCAAAATCAGTCGGCTTAGATTTTCGTTATGATTTAATGCAGATGACTAATACGTTTGATGCCCATCGTTTGGCAAAGTGGGCAAATCAATTTGGACTTGAACAAAAACTAACTGATCGGTTGATGAAAGCTTACTTTACGGAAGGTTATAATTTATCAGACGTCGATACGTTAGTTCAATTAGCAGTAGAAGTGGGTTTAAATGGGGATGAAGCAAGAAAAATATTGGTTGATACTCAATACTCAAATGATGTTCGGCATGAAATCAATGAAGCGAAAAGAATCGGAGTTCAGGGTGTTCCTTTTTTTGTAGTTAACCGCAAATATGGCATTTCAGGCGCGCAACAAGAAGAATATTTTTTGGCTGCTTTAGAACAAATTTGGGAAGAAGATCATCCGCAAGAGACTTTAACGGCTGAGGAAGAAGCCGGTTTTTGTACTGATGAATCTTGTTCAGTTTAATATTGACTTGAATTCTCATTGTTTTTTTTCGTAATATTCAATGTCTCCATTCAGTATATGAATCGAGACATTTTTGTTTTAAACAAGGCTTTGATGTTTACATTTTGAGTCTAAAACGATATAATCAATGAGTAAACGGTTTCAGTACCGGACGTATAAACGATATTTAAAGGAGATACATATGACCATAAAACGTTGGCTTATCATTACCGTATTTGTTCTATTCTTATTAACAGGGTGCACTCAAGTGACGACATCATTGTCGACTTCCACTTTGTCAACAAATACCACAACTTCTAACTCACAAACGACGACCACTTCGACGACCACTTCATCGACCACGACTGAAACAGTTCCTGAGATTGGCACCGTCACGGGGCTTGAAGACGTGACCGTGATTAGAAATCATTATTTCCATGTTCTAAAAGGGGTTCTTGCCTTATCGAGTACCGGTGAAGACATTACTCCCTACGTCACCATCTCTGGTTCGGTAGACTATGGAACTTTGGGAACTTATCAACTCCAATATGCCATTCAGTACAATGAAAGCCATTATCAACATACAAGAACGATTACTGTCGTGGATGGCACTTACATCGCTCCGACTGGATCACGCACGACGGGTGCTTCTGAAACAGTCGTATTAGGCGAAGGTTCTTATCGAACGGGGACTGCGAGCGCCATTACTCACCCCATTAACCCCGCTTTTATTGAAGCGGACTTATTATCAAGCGCCGTTCCATCCAATGGATGGTGGACAACGCTTCTCGTTGCGAACTATGGGAATTCAAATGGAATCTATACCAACCCATTAAAATCTTCTTTCAGTAATGAAGGCGTTGAAATTACCAATGTCGGCGAAGGTTTCGTTCAGTACTGGAACCCTGGGGGACTTCAAACCATGGCTCAATTCTCACTTTCTTTAAAAGATTTATTCTTAAAACCAGGGTCTTTAGCCTTAGGTTATACCACAAAAGTGATTGATTATTCGGATACTTCCGTGAAAGTTTCAATGCGCAATAACAGTTCTAATGAAGATGAAATGGTTGTAACTTATGCACAAGGTTCTCCTTATATCTTTGCGGAAGTAGCGGAGAAAGAAAATATTACATTAACGGCTGGGACCAACGGCGTTGATAATTATGAATACTATGATTTATCAGGAAACAAAATTAATGCTTTATCATATACAGGTAATTCAATAATTATAAAAATGGTGCGACGTCACATTGGTTATGACTGTTCGCCGCCAGCG
Organism: Caryophanales bacterium UBA5632; assembly: GCA_002421405.1. GTDB lineage: Bacteria > Bacillota_I > Bacilli_A > Izemoplasmatales > Hujiaoplasmataceae > UBA5603. Next base: position 3,102 of record DIJY01000012.1, read on the forward strand.
AATGTTGGAATGGCTTTATACGCGGATCGTTATTTCTTAATCAGCACCCCTGATAATACCGAATTTACAATGAGTTCTGGAAATCATCCGTTTAATTTAATGAATCGGATTACAATGGATTTGGGCGATGGCAATTATTTATCAGTCGCTGCCATTCCTTCTTTATCAGAAGCACAGTTCTATCATGACCATGGCTTCGCTTTTGTCGCTTCGAGCACAGTCAGTTATCAAGTCAATCATGAAGAGAGTTTAGTTGATACATTCTACACAATGAATGTTCAAAATATGAATGGAAGTAATCCATCTTTATTACTTGCTTTATTACCCCATCAATATCAATATTCAGATGCAATTTTGAGTAATCACACGATTCGAACCGTTCGTGGAACATTAAAACTATTAACGGCGAATTCGTTTTCAACCCAACTCGCATTCAACGGCATGCTCCCTGGATTTACCCTCCCAGATAACTTGGAGTATTCTGAGGCTTCAATCACAAGTTATCTCAACGATTTGAATACAAGAACGCTAATCTCTGATTCAGAAAACTTTTTAAATGCTGACGCTCCTTATTGGAACGGCAAAGCGCTCTATCCTTTGTCTCAAGGATTGATCATCGCTGATCAAATTGGGAACACGCTTTTAAAAGATGAGTATATCGCTAAATTAAAATACCTTTTAACCGATTGGTATACTTATTCTGGGACGAGTGATACGAAATATTTATATTATAACCGTCCTTGGGGATCGGTCTATTATTCTGACAATGAATTCAATACCGCAGGTGAATTATCAGACCATGCATTTACCCATGGATATCTTATTTATGCTTCTGCAGTCGTTGCCATGTATGATCCAACTTTTCTCACCGAATATGGAGCGATGGTAGATGTATTGCTGAATGATTATATGTATCCCGTTAAAGGTGATACGAACTATGCGTATTTAAGATCATTTGATGCTTGGGCTGGCCATTCTTGGGCTCATGGGTTTGGTTCATTCGCTGAAGGCAACAATCTTGAATCCACAAGCGAAGCGTTAAATTCGTGGGTGGGCGGCTACCTTTGGGGACTTGCGACCAATGATACTGATCGAATTGATGCGGCGATATATGGTTTTGTCACTGAATTTTCAGCAATTCGTGAATATTGGTTTGACTACGATGAAGAAAATTGGAGTGAAGATTATTCTAATTATGCCAGTGTTGCAGGCATGGTATGGGGAGGCAAATTCGATTACGCCACATGGTTTGGTGCTAATCCAACCTTCATCTATGGGATTCAATGGCTTCCCAATGGCGAATATTTAACAAATTACGCGATTAATGCTGGCGATTTAGCGAAACTACAAGCCATCTTTGAAGATTATCTTGATGCAAAGAATGGAACCATTGATACTTGGTATTCAAATATGTGGAGCGTTTTAGCCATTTATAATCCTGAAGGGGCGTTAGCTGCTTTTGACGCTACTAAAATATTAGGTGATGACTATCCTTCTGAATTATCAGGCGCTTACTGGATGATTCATGCATTGGCTTCTTTAGGAATTCGCACGGAGACCATCAAAATGCAATCGAATAACGTCGTCGCCTCAACGATTTACCTTAATGATGATGGCACAATGTATGCAATGGTATGGAATCCGAGTGCGCTCGAACAATCCATAACGTTTGTCTATGAAGATCATACGATATTTGAAACAACAGTAGCAGCGAAGTCATTTACGAGAATTGAATTACCCGCTTAACTATTAATCATAAGAAGGTGTTTGGTGATGAGGCAGTTATTAATCAGACCGGATGCAAACGAATTGGTTGAATTAAATCATTTAATGAATCAGCAATATCACATAAAGTTGGTTTTATGGGCATTGGATTGTGCCAAAGAATTACTTCTCCATTTTGAATCTTATGATCCTTTAGATTTTCGCCCCCGTATTGCCATTGAAAAAGGGTACGAATGGTCGAGGGGTATCATTAAAATGAGTGAAGCAAAAAAAGCTATTTTAGCATCGCATCAAGCAGCGACGGATCATAAAGATAACTTAGTAGTTTGTGCCCTTGCAAGAGCCATCGGACAAGCCGTCTCAACCATTCATGTTCGAACGCATGCCCAAGGCATGGTAATCTATGGCATCACAGCATTTCTGAGAACGCCGCATCAAGAAAGTGATGCCGACATCATTCAGTTAAAATGTGATTGGTTTTATCAAAAATTACTTTATTGGCAAAATCATATCAATGAAGATCAAATCTGGGCCCCATTCTTATTAAAAGATACCCCATTATATAGGAGGAACCAATGAATTATATCACTTATCCCGGCATTGAAATTCCGGTATCGATGATATCGCTTGGATGCATGCGTTTTGCATCCTTAACTCAAGATAAGGTTGAAGAAGCAGTACAAACGGCACTTCATCAAGGCATTAACTTCTTTGATCACGCTGATATCTATGGTCGTGGCGAATGTGAAGTTAAGTTCGCGAAGGCGATGAAATCATTAAAAATTGATCGTAAAAAAATTGTTTTACAATCCAAATGTGGCATTCGTATGGGATGGTATGATTCCAGTAAAGCGCATATTCTATCGTCCGTCGATCAAATTTTGAAACGTTTAGATACCGATTATCTCGACATTTTATGAGTCCACCGTCCCGATGCATTGGTCGATCCAAAGGAAGTCGCTGATGCGTTTGAAGAACTCTACAACGCTGGCAAAGTCAAAGCCTTTGGCGTGTCCAATCATAATCCAAATCAAATCGAACTCTTAAAGAAATATGTGAAATATCCAATCATAGCGAACCAAATGCAAATGAGTTTAGCAACTTCACCAATGATTAGCGCTGGCATGAATGTCAACACCTTGAATGAGGAAGCGGTTAATCGTGATGGTGGATTGATTGATTATTGCCGCATCAACGACATTCGAATTCAAGCATGGAGTCCTTTTCAATTCGGATTCTTTAAAGGCGTCTTCATCGATCATCCGGATTTTGTTGGATTGAATCAAGTCATGAAAACCCTCGCTGATAAATACCATGTTTCAAAAACTGCGATTGCGATCGCTTGGTTATTAAGACATCCCGCGGGAATTCAACCCATCATCGGTAGCGTGAGTAAACATCATATTATTGAAGCGTGTGAAAGTACTTTATTCGTCCTTGAAAAAAAAGAATGGTACGACCTTTATTTAGCAACGGGAGCGTTGCTACCCTAAAGGGTACCATTCAATGATCATTTGATTTAATTGAGAGGATCTTCTTTTTGGAAGTTCTTCTTTTTTTGAAGGATAAATACAACCCCCAATAATCCAACGCCGATTAAAAAGGTAATCGCACTAAAATCGAACAGCCACAAGGGTTTGATAGCGTAGAGTAATCCGCCTATGAGCGGACCAACAAACATGCCTAGCGAGACAAAAGAATGCCTTAAACCCATAATGCTACCAAACTTACCTTCGCTGGCATGCATCGAAATATAATTTTGCTCGAGTGGCTGATAAATGGTTTTAAAAACGATGTATATCATATATATGGTATAAACAAACAGGATAAATTGATTTGCTCGAAAGACAAAGAAGACGATGCTTGCCGACAAAATCTGGATGAGGGAGATGAGTGTGAGTTGTTTCTTTGCTTTGGCGAAGAGCGGTACTAAAAAGATGCTGGTCGCCAAAGATACAAATCCCGTCACCATCACAAAGGTTCCCAACTGTTGAGGATTATAGCCTAAGCCATCAAAGTAAACATCGATGTATTTATTGAGGTTGGTATTACCTAAGGTGATAAAAAACAAAGATAAGAAGAATAAGAGGAGCGAGGAATCAATTTTAGTAATGGACTTAAGACTTGTAAAAATCGAAGGATTGCTGGTGAGTGATTTCGTTCTTTGAACATCTTTAAACGTCATCAATATAAAGAAGACATAAAAGAGATTTAATAAGGCCTGGATGAGGAAAACCACTCTTAAGTCAGCGGTACCTAAAAAGGATTTGAATGTATTATTGGTTGAGATAAAACCGCCCAACCAATAACCAATCGCGGTTCCGAGGGTGGTAGAGGCTCCGATATAAGCTAAATTCCGTGTTCGTATTGTTTTTTCGGACGATTCAATCATTTCACTGGTTAATAATGTTAAAGGTGCCGCAACGCCTAAACCACTTATGAAACGAAAAATGACCATCAAAACCGCATTGCCGCTATAAGCAAAGAAGAATTGTCCCACGCTATAAACGCCTAAACCAATTAATATCGCTGTTTTTTTCTTACCACGGTCACCGATGATTCCCCAAATTGGAGCGCCAATCATCATGCCTAAACTCATCATCGCAAAAAAGACACCAAACATATAGTCCGAAATATTCATTCCGCGAACCAATGCGGGGGTGACAGGGTGACCAAGATTATGAATAACGCCTTCAATAAAGAAGAAAGAAATTAGAAGATATATTTTTTTACTCATTGTGACTCCAAGGTTGAAACTAATCCTATTATACTAGAATCAACGTAATATTGAAATCATTAGTCTTTCATTTTTGTGATTTTTCCAGTATAATGAAAGAAGAATAAATCTAGGAGGATATTATGAAATTTTTTATTGATACAGCCAATTTAGAAGAGATTAAAGCCGCAAGTCAATGGGGTATCATTGTTGGCGTAACAACCAACCCTTCACTCATTGCCAAAGAGGGAAGAAACCTAGTCGATGTTATTAAAGAAATAACCAACCTGATTGATGGCCCTATTAGTGCAGAAGTTCAAGAAGGAACGGCTGAAGCCATGGTTAAAGAAGCTTTCACTTACGCACAAATGCATCCAAATATAGTTATAAAAATACCGATGACTTTAGAAGGCATTAAAGCAGTCAGTGTATTATCAGCACATTCAATTAAAACGAATGTGACACTTTGTTTTTCTGTTGCTCAAGCCATGATGGCTGCGAGTGCCGGTGCATCGTTCGTGTCACCTTTCATGGGTCGTCTCGATGATTATACCAATGATCCGGAAGCGGGTTATACATTATTAGAAGATATCCGCATCGCCTATGATAATTATGGTATTGAAACCGAAATTATCGCTGCTTCAATTCGTCATTCAAAACATGTCGAACAAGCTGCTTTGGCAGGTTCTGATATTGCTACGGTACCTTTCAAAGTCTTTGCGCAAATGATTGAACATCCTTTAACCACAAAAGGGCTAGAAATATTCCGTAACGCAAAATAACATCAACCCTAAAAGTCGGAGTCCTGTCAAATACAGACTTCGACTTTTTTGTAATCATTCATATCTTTTGCTAAAAAGCAACGATTGTGAGAGAATAGTATTTGTCGAATCGACATAAAGAGGAAACCTATGGAACAAATGTCTTGGAAGAAGAAACTTCTCGATTATTTTATAAAAACATTAAATGGGATGGCGTATGGTCTCTTTTCTACATTAATCATCGGGGTCATCATCCGTCAAATTGGAACATTGACCGGATTAGCGTTTTTAGGTGATTTAGCCACTATTCTCGCTGGTTTAATGGGTATTGGTATTGGTATTGGCGTTGCTTATAGTTTAAATCTCACGGGCTTAAAATTAATTGTGGGAGCCATCGCCGGGGGAATCGCAACGAAAGTTGTCTCACCCGATCCGATGGTTGCATACTTAACAACCATATTGACCATTGAATTTTTGCGATTAGTGTTTAGAAAACCAACACCCGTCGATATCATTATCATTCCGCTTTTAGGAACGTTATTTGCTTTTGGCGTTTCATGGCTCATCGGACCACCGGTTGCGGCTTTTATGCAATCGATTGGGATACTGATTCAGGCTGCAACAACCGTGCAACCGTTCTTAATGGGTATCATCATCGCTGTTGTGATGGGAGTTTTATTAACCGCTCCGGTTTCATCCGCAGCCATCGCCATTTCGATTCAATTAGGGGGCATTGCCGGTGGTGCAGCTGTCATTGGCGGCGCAGTGCAAATGATTGGTTTTGCGGTCATGTCACGAAAAGACAATTCGATTGGAACGGTTTTATCAGTCGGGTTCGGAACTTCAATGTTGCAGTTTAAAAATATATTAAAAAAACCATTGATATGGTTGCCTACCATTATTGTCAGTGCCATCTTGGGACCGATTTCAACCGTCTTGTTTAAAATGGAAACAAATTTCACTGGATCCGGCATGGGAACCGCTGGCTTCGTTGGGCAATTTGCGACCCTTGACGCGATGGGTTCATCTATCGGAGTATTGTTAATCATCGGACTGATGCATTTTTTACTACCGATCATCTTGGTTTTATCGATTGATATCATCTTCCGTAAAATGGGATGGATTCAAACAGGCGATTTAGCACTTTCTGAAGTTAAAAAATAGACGATGAAACGTTACATCATGAGATGTGGCGTTTTCTTTTGGTGTAGCATTGACATTTAGTGGTCATTGACATACAATTTGTTTGTTATGAAAGTGGGTGACACCATGATAGAAGTCAAAAATTTAACTAAAATCTATAATACGAAAAAAGGTATTTTCAATGTTAATTTTGATGTTCATGAGGGCGAAATATTTGGGTTTTTAGGACCTAACGGTGCAGGAAAAACCACAACGATTCGACAACTGATGGGTTTTACGAATGCCAATGAGGGAGAATGTTTTATAAACGGTCTTGACGCGAGAAAAGATGCCGCCATTATCCAAAAAGACCTTGGGTATCTTCCGGGAGAAATTGCTTTTTTTGACCATATGACCGGAGATGAGTTTTTACATTTTATTTCAAGTTTGCACGGGATGAAAAACCCATCGAGAAAACAAGAATTAATTGATAAATTCGAATTGGAAACAAATCGCAAAATCCGTAAAATGTCAAAAGGGATGAAGCAAAAACTAGCATTAGTTGCCTCAATGATGCACGATCCTAAGATATTGATTCTTGATGAGCCGACGAGTGGACTGGATCCCTTAATGCAAAAACGGTTTATTGACTTGATTCTTGAAGAAAAAAAGCGTGGAAAAACGGTTTTGATGTCTTCTCATCTCTTTGAAGAGGTCGAAAAAACTTGTGAGCGCGTCGCCATTATCAAAGAAGGTCGAATCGTTGCGATTGAATCAATTCATAACCTCAAATCCCAAGTCAGAAAAAGTTATCGAGTTGGAGTAAATTCGCTTGAAGATGCCAAAATAATTCAAGGTTCGCCTTTAGAATATGTCATGATTGATCCACTTCATTTTGAAATTTTTATTAAAGATGATTATTCGCTCATGATAAGTACTTTAGCTTTAGTCCGTGTCACAGAACTGATTTCTCCAGAACAGTCGTTAGAACAGATATTTATCTCATTCTATGGCAAGGCGGGTGAGTAAGATGTCTTGGGCATTATTCAAATCAAATATAAAATATAATTATTTAATCTGGGCGTTGATGACAGCTATCTTTTTCATGTATTTTGCGATAATGCTTTCAATGTATGACCCCGAATATTTAGAGGCAATGCAGCAAGTCATGAATATGCTTCCACCGAGTTTGGTTCAAGCCATGAATTTCGATAGTATGGGGACGGATCTTTACAGTTTCATGAGTGGATACATGTATGGCTTCTTACTGTTTTTGTTTCCAATGGTGGTTTCAATTATTATTAATCACCGGCTGGTCGCTTCACATGTGGATTCCGGTTCGATGGCTTATTTATTAGCTTCGCCGAACTCAAGAACGAAAATAATCATCACTCAAATCATTTTTAGTCTTTTTTCTATTGCGATGTTGTTTATTGTTTATACCGGACTAGCTTTATTAACCAGTCAAGCGATGTTTCCGGATGAAATGCAGGTAGGGAACTTCTTGCTATTGAATTTATATGCTTTTATTCTTTATGCTGGATTGGGAGGTATTGGCTTTTTCTTCTCAACCTTATTTAGCGATAAATCCATCAGTTTATCTTTTGGAATTGGTATTCCAGTTGCGTTTCTCATCTTTCAAATGTTGTCAAACGCTGATGAAAAATTAGAAGGGTTCAAATATTTAACGATGTTTACTTTATTTGATTTTGAAAAGGTTGGCATTGATAATGGATATGTCTGGTTATTTATGGGAATTTTATTATTCATAGCTGCTGTTTTTTATTCATGTTCGATTTATATTTTTAATAAGAAAAACTTATATGTTTAGGGATCAATATGAATAAGCTCTTAGAAAAATCGAAACAATTAAAACAAAATAACAAAACATTGTGGCAATTCATCGTTTTTACGCTTTTAAGTCTAGTAACGACGGTAATTGAACTTGGTTCATTCTCGCTATTAAATTACGTCCTTTTGACCTCTTTAAAAACAACACCTTTTCATTTCTGGGTATTCAACTATACCGTATTAGCCGGTGGGTTGTGTGCATTCCTCGCCTATATGATTTCGTTTGTGTTATCACAAACCTTTAATTTTATCGTTCAAAGAAAAGTTACTTTTGCGGCGAATAATAATCGTTTATACAGTGGTGTCATGTATGGAATCATGGTATTATCCTTGTTTTTCTTACAACTTTGGATTCCGCAGTTATTAAGACCGTGGTTAGCAGGCATTACTGGCGGCGATTGGGCAGACTTCATATTAAAAAACGCGAATATGACTTTATCTTTCTTGATTCAGTTCCCGATGAACAAATGGGTCATCATGCGTCAAAAAAAGGTGGTTGTCTCGCCGACAGATTCAATCGAAAAGAAATCCGCTTAGCGGATTTTTTTAATGAATTTTCTTAAAGCAGTCATAAAATGTTATAATAGTATCGTACTGAATCCTTCGATTTAAAGAAGAATCATCAATCAATTGTTCATTGAAGCGAGATGAGAATATGAGAGAAGCTATCTTGTATGAAAAAAAAGATAATGAAGCTGTTTGGTGCCATGTCTGTGAGCATCATTGTCTAATTCATGAAGGCAAAAGAGGAATTTGTGGCGTTCGTGAAAATCGCCAAGGAATCCTTTATGCACTGAATTATGGAATAACCATTGCCTGTGCAATCGATCCCATTGAAAAGAAGCCGCTTTATCATTACCTTCCAGGGACAAAAACATATTCCATCGCGACAGTTGGGTGTAATATGGTCTGCCCATGGTGTCAAAATTATGAGATTTCTCAATCACCAAAACCCAATCATGCAATTGAAGGAATTGAAATTTCGCCATTGGAACATGTCAATAGTGCTATTCTAAAGCAATGTCCTTCGATTGCTTATACCTACTCTGAACCGACTATTTTTATCGAATATGCCCTTGATATCATGAAAATTGCTCATCAAAAAGGTTTAAAAAATATTTGGGTTTCTAACGGGTTCATGTCGAATGAATCATTGGATAAAATCATACCGTATCTCGATGCGGTGAATATTGATTACAAAGGATCAGACGATAATTACATGAAGTTGTGCGGTGGAAAAGCAGAAATCATTGAAAGGAATCTTATTCGATTATATCAAGCGGGAGTCCACGTAGAAATTACAACGTTGGTCATTCCTGATGTCAATGACTCAAAAGAACAATTTGAAGTCATTGCGGCTTTTATCGCCAAGCATTTAAGCAAAGAGACGCCTTGGCATCTCTCAAGGTTTTTCCCAGCTTGGAAGATGAAATCAACAAAAATAACCCCGATTTTAACCCTTGAACTCGCTAAAAGTATTGGTATCAAATCAGGACTCACCAATATCCATATTGGAAATGTATGGTAAGGAAGTGAAATTATGGCATTATTAAAAGCGTTTATTGTCCCGCATCCACCGATTATTATTCCTGAAATTGGGCGGGGAGAAGAACGTAAAATAAGCAACACGATTCAGGCGTTTCATACCATCGCAAAAGAAATCAATGCTCTGAAACCAGAAACGATTATCATTATTTCTCCGCATGCAAAAGCCTATTCGGATTGTTTCAGTCTGCCCCTTTGCGATCGGGCCGAAGGAACATTTCGCGACTTTGGTGCATCGCAAGTCAAATTGAACGTTTCTTACAATCAACCATTAATTAAATCAATTGTTCACAATTCGAACAAAATGGGAATTGATATTTATTCACAAGTAATTCAGAAAGACTCACTTGACCACGGAACCATGGTGCCGCTCTATTTCATTCACCAGTACAATCAAGATTTTTCAGTTGTTCGAATACCTTTATCGGGTTTATCATCGGAAATTCATTATAAATTAGGTCAATCAATCCGTAAAGCGATTGATGATACCAATCAAAAGGTCGTCATAATCGCATCTGGTGATTTATCGCACAAACTCAAAAAGGATGGGCCTTATGGTTTATCAAAAGAAGGTCCCTTGTTTGATCAAGAAATCACCGAAGCGATGGCGAAGGGTGATTTCTTAAAATTGATGACCATGGATGAAGATTTTTGCTACCAAGCAGCAGAATGCGGTCGTCGTTCATTCATTATCATGGCTGGTATCTTGGATGGCTATTCGGTTGCTTCAAAACTATTATCCTATGAAGGTCCTTTTGGCGTCGGATATGCCGTCGCTGAGTTTGAACCTCTTAATAAAGATGAATCACGACACTTTCTGAATGTTTATGAAACTCAATTGATTGAAACGGCTCAATTACGAAAAAATAACGAAGATTCCTATGTACAATTAGCGAGAAATTCACTTGAAAACTATGTTTTAACCAATAAAACGATAAAAGTTCCTGAAGGACTTCCATCGGAAATGCTCAAACAAAAAGCTGGCGTTTTCGTTTCTTTGAAAATCGCCGGAGCTCTTCGTGGTTGTATCGGGACGACAGGACCCACGACCGAAAATATCGCGACTGAAATCATTCAAAATGCAATTAGCGCTGGATTGAAAGATCCTCGATTTAGTCCCGTTGAAATGAACGAACTTGGAAAAATCACTTATAGCGTTGACGTATTAGGCAAAGCAGAAGCCATTCAATCAAAGGCTGAACTGGATCCGATTCGTTATGGTGTTATCGTAAGATATCTTTACAAGAGCGGATTATTACTTCCAAATCTTGAAGGCGTCGATACGGTAGAGGAACAACTTAGTATCGCTTTAAGAAAAGCGGGAATAAAAGAAAGCGAACCTTATTCGATTCAACGTTTTGAAGTTATAAGACATTACTAATCCGATTGACTTAAAGGAAGGAATTATTTTTATGTATGAATTAATCGCAACGACGACCTTTGGAATTGAGGCTATTGCTAAACGAGAATTAATCCAACTCGGATTTGAAGTATTAAGAACTGAGAATGGAAAAGTGACATTTCTAAGTGATAGCAGTGGCATAGCTAAAGCAAACTTATGGTTAAGAAGTGTTGACCGGGTGCTTTTAAAAGTCGGTGAATTTAAAGCCATCACGTTTGATGAACTTTTTGATCAAACGGCTTCGCTGCCTTGGGAGGAATATCTTCCTAAAGATGCCAATTTTCCTGTCAATGGCAGTTCCGTTAAATCAACACTATTTAGCATTTCTGATTGCCAAGCGTTAGTTAAAAAGGCAATTGTTGAACGTTTGAAAAAACATTATGACGTAGCTTGGTTCCCTGAAACGGGCGATGAATACAGTATCAAGGTTTCAATGCTTAACGACATCGCAACTTTAACGATTGATACCAGTGGAGTTGCATTACATAAAAGAGGATATCGTCAAAAAGCCGTGACGGCCCCTTTGAAAGAGACGTTGGCCGCATCGATGATTATGCTGAGCTATTGGAATAAAGAGCGAATATTATTCGACCCATTCTGCGGTTCAGGTACCATTCCGATTGAAGCCGCGATGATAGCGAGAAACATTGCACCAGGATTATACCGAGACTTTGCGGCGAAACATTGGCCTTGGATCGGTGAAGAAATCTGGAAAGAACAGATTAGACTAGCTTTTCAAGCGATTAATCTCGACATTGAAGTAAAAATCTTTGCGAGTGATATTGATTCTAATAGCCTTGAGGCTGCGAAAGAAAACGCTGAAGAAGCGGGAGTAATCGATTGTATTGAATTTTCGCAAGCGGATTTTAAAGCGGTGAACTATGATTTACCCTATTCGGTTCTCATCACCAATCCGCCCTATGGCGATCGTTTAACTGAAGAAGATTACAATATCAAACAACTTTACATCGATTTTAGCGGATTAATTGAAAAATTGTCGACTTGGTCAATTTATGTGATTTCTTCAAACACCAACTTTGTAAATACTTTAAAACGGAAACCTGATCGTGAGAGAAAGTTATACAATGGCAATATTGAAACGCATTATTATCAATTTTATGGTCCAAAACCACCGTTAAAAGACTCAATTATTTGAATAGTTGAAAGAGAATATCACGATTTATTTATCGTGATATTTTTGTTTCTAACGATTAATGGACGATTCAATTAAAGTTCGAATCAAACAGTTGAAAAATACGGTCATATAGAATACAATAATGGTGTTAAAATCGATATCAATAAATTGTTTTATTTTATTTAAAATACAAAGTCGATATGCTCGACTTTTTCTATGGTTTTTATTTTTGATACCAAATGAAAGGTAAACCTATGTCAACAATCGCGAATTTATCAATCCGTGAATCAAAAAGAAGGAAACTTATTCTTTCTGGCAATTTGTGGAAAACCGTTTTTTGGATTACGACTCCCCTTGCGATTTATGCGCTTTTTAACTATTTTTACGGCTTTATTGATTTTCTTTTGGTCTCCACTATGGGAACGGCCGATGTCGCTACTGTATTTTTCATTGAAGATATCAAAGGGGCGATTTCAGCCATTGGTGGCGGTATTGCGATTGGTGGTGCGGTATTCGTTGCGAGGCATTATGGAGCGAACGATTTAGAATCCGCAAGGAGAAACGCCGCTCAAACCTTGATTTTAGCCCTCAGCATTAGTACGATTGTTGCCATTATCGTTATTCTATTCGCTTTACCCATTTTAAGATTATTTAATGCCCCCGATGAAATTATTAATACTGGTCTAGGTTATTACTTTGTGCAAATGGCATCGACGATTGTCATTGCAGTGAATTCTGTTTACATGGGGATTGAAAGATCAAAAGGCAATACGACCATGGTGATGTTATTAAATATAATCGCAATGATTATCAAACTTATCTTATCAACGGTTTTTGTCTTGGTGCTTCATAAAGGCATCATTTATGTTGGATTTGCCACTTTAATTGCTCAATTATTCTTAATGATCTTGGGAGTATATATCTTATTTAATAAGAAAAATTCAATAGCCATACGTTTTAAAGATTTAAAACCTGATCTAGCCATTATGAAAGGGATCTTGGTTGTAGCGATTCCAGTGATTGGCGGGAAATTTTTCTTTAGTTTAGGAAGAGTCATCGTGAATGGTTTAGCCGCTGCATACGGAACAATAGCAATTGCAGCATTTGGCCTTGCTTCAAAACTTGCGGGAGGACCGGGAGCGATTGCGGGTATCTTTGAAGAATCGACGGCTTCGATTGCCAGCCAAAATATTGGCGGTGGCAATTTACGACGCGCATTTAAGACGTATTTTGTTGCGAACACGCAAGCGGTCATTGCCGGTTTCTTAGGAATGCTTGTTGTAGTTTTGTCAATTGATACGATGATTACTTGGTTTACAACCAATAGCACCCCTGAATTTGCGATTTTAGCGAAATCGATATTCGCCTTTGAGAAATTTTCTATTGTGACTGGAGCGACAACGAGTATCGTCGCTGCTCTCTTCATTGGCTTCAAAATATCAAAAGTAACTTTGATTTTAAACTTGCTAAGAATTTATGTGTTTAGAATTCCAGTTTTATTATTAATGCTGCATTTTGGGGTTGGACCGGTTGCTTTAGGATATGTGATGTTTATTTCAAACACTTCAACTGCTTTGGTTGCAATTCTCTTGATTGTTATGTTTTACCGGAAAGTTAAACATTTCGGTTACCTCGATATGCGGTATCAAGATTCCACACCGCTTGTGAAAGCTAATCAATGAATAAAACAAAAAAGTGTACCTTCGATAGGTACACTTTTTGATTTAAAACTGGATTAATAGGTTTTTTTAACTTTTTGGTTTGAAGCTGGTTTTGCAACTTCACCAGGAGCTAAAGTTTTTTGTTCTAACTTCGCTTTTGGTTTTTTCATGTTGCTTTTGTCGTTGTGCTTTTTGTCGTTCTTGTCCATTTGAATGCTCCTTTATTATCGACGAATCGAAATTGTTTATTTGAAGCCTAACATCCTACAGTGAACTTCAGGTCATCAATATATTATGACCATCTCTATTATACCACTGATTTGCAAAAACAAGATAGATATCCCATGAAAAATAAATAAAAATTTTCATAATGTTCGTCATGTATTGTCTGAGCGAATATCTTGAATTCAAGATAATTTTAAGTTATAATAGTTTAAAACATAGAAAGGAAGTTTTTGAATGGAAAACACAGATTTGAAATTAGTCATTGCTTTAGCTAAATCCTATGATTTATTGTTCATGAACATCGCTAATCAGGTGAATTCGTTTGGTATAAGTCTGTCAGAATTTGGAGTTCTTGAAATGCTATACCATAAAGGCAAACAACCCGTACAAAAAATAGCTGAAAGAATCTTAGTGACGAGTGGTACAATGACTTATGTGATTAATCAACTGATTAAGAAACAATATGTTGTTAGAAAAAAATGCTTAGAGGATAAGAGAATTGTTTATGTCGAATTAAGTGAGATGGGCCTTCAAAAAATAGAATCGGTATTTCCGATTCATCAAAAATACGTAGAGTCTTTATTTTCTTCGATGCGTCATGAAACAAAAGTGGAACTCATTGGCGGACTCAAGATGTTGCAAGAAACGATTCATATTCATCAAGGATGTGTTGTGAATGATTAGAAAAATAGACGTCAATGCGATGGGTAAAGGAAATCATGGTTGGCTCAATAGTGTATTCCATTTTTCATTTTCTGAGTATTACAATCGCGACAAGATGAATTTTGGTGTTCTTCGAGTTCTAAATGATGATTTGGTTTCACCGAAATCAGGATTTGATCCCCATCCCCATCGCAACATGGAAATCATATCTTATGTTGTTCGCGGGATGCTTACGCACGGTGACAACCTTGGAAATAAAAATACGGTGACGCGCGGAGATATCCAATATATGAGCGCAGGAACCGGTGTGATTCATAGCGAATACAATTTAGGAGACGAGATCCTTCGGTTCCTTCAACTTTGGATTATTCCTGATAAGAAGAATCATACGCCAAGTTATGGAGATTACCATTTTGAAGCAAAAGATAGATTCAATCATTGGCTTCATATTGTATCTTCAATTCATGGCAAGGCTCCCGTTAAGATTAATCAAGATGTCAATATTTATGTTACTGAATTGATTGATCAACAAACAATATCGCTTAATATAGATCAGGATAGACAAGCTTATTTGGTATTAATTGAAGGTGAAGCCGTCATAAATGATATCTTACTTTCGATGCGAGATGCCTTAGAAATCGTTGAAGAAAATATAAGCATTCAGTCTTTTGGAAAATCGCACTATATGGTCATTGAAATGGCAAAATCAGTTTAAAGAATAATAATAAAAATTTAAAACAAAAAAGGAGAAATAATCATGGAAAAAAATAAAATAGCAATCGGTATCATCTTAGGAAGCACTCGCGAGGGACGCGTCAGTCCTCAAGTAGGAGAATGGTTTTATTCGTTAGCAAAGAAAAGAACTGATGCAACTTTTGAAATCGTCGATATTAAAGATTATAACTTGCCTTTACTCGGAACGAGTTCAGATAAAGAAGGCATTAAGCAATGGAATGCAAAACTAGCAAGTTTAGATGGCTTTGTTTTTGTTACCGCTGAATATAATCATTCAATTACAGCATCATTAAAAAACGCTCTCGATTTAGCGAAGGACGCTTGGAATAATAAAGCCGCGGGCATTGTCAGTTATGGTTCTGCCTATGGTGCGAGAGCGGCTGAACATCTGCGAGGCATTTTAGGAGAACTTCAAATCGCCGATGTTCGAACGCAAGTGTTGTTGTCCCTTTTCACGGACTTTGATGAGGCAGGCAAATTTAAACCAATGGCGTTACATGAATCGAATGTAAACTCGATGCTTGATCAGTTAACTAAATGGAGTATCGCACTCAAAACAATCAGATAATAGAGTTAAAATAAAACCAACTTGTTTGGTTTTTTCTTTGACTTAATTCTTGATATCAAGATAAAAATATAGTAATATCTTGGTAGTATCTCATTGAACATGGAGCCCATTTGATGATTAACCAATTTGAGGAATTAACGAAAAAACCAAAAATTTATGAACCCGGAACTCATCAAATGTGGACTGATCCTTATATCCATCAGTTTTTGTTAGCGGCACATTTAGACCCTTCAATTGATGTGGCCAGTCGAAAACCGAGCAATATCGATAATACGATTCAGTGGATGCTCTCTCATACTGTTAAGAAAGAATTGAGAATTCTTGATTTAGGATGTGGACCCGGATTGTATGCTGAACGATTGGCTAAGATGGGTCATCATGTCACTGGTATCGATTTTTCGGAGAAATCAATTGAATATGCTACAAATAGCGCAAAAAGAAATCACCTAGATATCTCTTATGTGCAAGGAGATTACTGTAAAATTGAGTTTGAAAGCAATTATGATATCATTGATTTGATTTTTTGTGATTTTGGAGTGCTATCATCTGATAATCAAAAATTTCTCTTGAAAAAGTGTTTTAACGCACTCAATCAAAACGGTGTTTTAGTGATTGACGCCTATAACTTCAATATCATCAAAGAGATACAAAACGAAGGTCAAACCATTGAAACAGAATTATCTGGTTTTTGGCGAAATCATCCTTATACTTGTATTAATAATTCATTCCATTATCCTGAAGCGAATGCATTTTTGGATCAGCATGTTGTGATTGATTCAGAAATTTTGATTTATCGCTTTTATAATCATTACTTTGCAATTGAAGCGATGATTGCGATGATGAAAAACGAGGGGTATCAAGAAGTTAAAGCGGCTTCAACTGTTATTGACGATCAAAAGGTTACATTTTATAAAGCTAAAAAGAAAGGTTCAAATTAATAAAGATTGATTTTATGTCCTTAATGATATAATGAAACTAGTTTATATTTCGAGGTGATGAGAGTTCTATGAAGACGAACCATTTTAATGTCGCTACTAAAGAACTAAAAGAAAAATATCAAGTAGATATTATTGAAGATGTTTTACTCGGACGTAAAGAAAGAGTGATTCTTTATGGAGATACTTCCAATCGCTCAAGTATTATTTTAAAACCAATCTCAGGTGATTTAAGATTGCTTGGGTTTTCTGACTTTGATTCGATTGATTTGTGTCATATTTTAGACAACTTTGATAATAACAGCAAGTATTCGGAAATCGCTGGAAGACGAGAATATTATGAATATGTTACTCATCAGCTCAATCAATTTAATGATGAAACCGATATAACATTTCCAATTCAAATCAATGGTCATCGAATTTGGTTACGTTTTAATATTTATCCCATTGAAAAAAATAAGAAATTGTGTATATTTATTGTGACAAATGTTTCTGATTTGATGAATGGTGAAGAATTAATCTATGAGAAAACCCATAAAGATGCCTTAACTGGTTTGTTTAATCGCTACACGTTTGATTATCATTATGGACTTCGCTATCAATGGAAAAATCTCCATGCTCTATACATGGATCTCGATGATTTTAAGCTGATTAATGACATTGAAGGCCACGCTGCGGGAAATGAATTTTTAGTTCAATTTTCGACGATATTGAAAAGTTATCATTCTGAATATAATCTCTTTTATCGTTTAGGCGGCGATGAATTTGTTGGGTTATTTTTTGAAGATGAAGCAACGATTAAAAAAATGGCAGAAGAGATTATAACTAAAACTCAAAAAATAAATTTAGTTAAAAATAAAAGACCATTATCGGTTTCGATTGGAATTGTGAAAGCAGTTCAGGCGGATGATTTGATTCATAAGGCGGATGAGGTATTATATAAAGTCAAAAACGCAGGAAAGAATCATTATCTTTACGAAATCGAAAAATAAAGAATGAGGCTATCATGATCAAACCATTCAAACCCTTTCCAGTTTTTGAAACAGATCGTTTAATCTTACGGGCCTTAGTATCAAGTGATGAGGCTGATATCTTTGCGATGAGATCACATCCATTCATGCACCAATATACAGACACGATCCCTGATGTTGAATTAAAACAATCGTCAGATTATATAGAAAGAGTCCAAAAAGGGATTGATGAGTCTCAATTTATCTTATGGGCAATCGCGATAAAATCTCTCAATAAAGTCATCGGGACCGTTTGTATTTGGAATTTAGATGATTTGTTAAATTGTGGTGAACTCGGGTATGGACTTCATCCCAATTATCATCATCAAGGATATATGAAAGAAGCACTGAGCGGTGTGATTAAGTTTGGTCTTGAAACGATGAAACTTTCGAAAATCGAAGCTTTTACTGAAATCAATAATCTAGATTCAATCCATCTTTTGGATAAACTTAAGTTTAAAAGAGAAAAAGTTATTGTCGAGAAAGGGCATAATGTTCCTCGTGATTACCACATGGCTGTTTATTATGTAACACCGTAGAATGTCGATTGGACATTCTTTTTTATTAAAAAAAAACTAATGTTTGGTGA
>DIJY01000060.1 GCA_002421405.1 Caryophanales bacterium UBA5632
CAAAAGTGTTCTGCTTGTTCAAGAGCGATTATTCATCAAGACGTTTATGATGAAATTGTCAAACTCGTTGCCGTTAAAACCAAAGCTTTAAGTGTGGGTAATCCTACAGATGGTTCGATCTACATGGGGCCTGTTATTGATAAGAGTGCGTTTAAGAAAGTCAATGACTATATTGAAATTGGGAAGACAGAAGGCAGACTCATTGCCGGTGGAACCAGTGATAATTCCAAAGGTTATTTCATTCAACCGACCGTTTTCGCTGATTTAGCACCCCTTTCAAGATTGATGCAAGAAGAGATCTTTGGACCGGTATTAGCGCTTTGTAAAGTTGCTTCATTTGATGAAGCACTCGAAGTCGGTAATAACACTGAATTTGGATTAACAGGTGCTGTGATTTCCAATAACCGTTTCAATTTAGAAAGAGCTCGAGAAGAGTTCCATGTAGGCAACTTGTATTTAAACCGTAAATGTACGGGCGCCATTGTCGGTTATCAACCGTTTGGCGGCTTTAATATGTCGGGCACTGACTCTAAAGCGGGCGGACCGGATTACTTACAACTCCACATGCAAGGTAAATCCATTTCGGAAGCCTTATAAAATCAGTTCATTCAAAAACGAGAATTCAATCGCATGAATTCTCGTTTTATTATTGTAATTGCATTCATTTGTGCGATAATAGAGATAATCAAATCAAAATGAGGGATCGTATGATTAAATCAAAATTGAATTTAAAGGAACTTGGATTTCCCGTCATCTATTACCTCTCTATCGTTGTCTTATTTTTGGGGTTATTGATGATTGTCTTGACCTTTATGCTTGAATCACTCGGACGTGAAGGGGTTGTCTATTCGATTCTTTCCGTGATGGGGCTCGTCTTCTTTGGAGGCGGCTTAATCATGGTGATTTTAAATCGCAAAAAACTCATCCAGTTTTACGTTAAGCTCAACTATCATAAGGAAATGCGTCAATCCTTATCACTCCATAAACAAGAAGAAACCTTTGATGGCTTAAAACTCAGATTACAAAGGAAAGGCTTTGTTTATATCAAAAATCAAATGCTTTATAATAAAGTCTTTACTTTTACCAAGGTTTATATGCAATATTTTATCCGTTTGAGCGAAACAAAAAACGCCGACGAGACGATTGTGGATTTTTTAAAGTATTTAGACGAGGTTGATCAATTCGCTAAAGGGGTTTTAAAGAATCCGAATAAGGTGATGGTCCTCATTCTTTACATGCAAGAAGCAACCAAAGCCGATTTATCGGCGATTAAGATGCGCATTGAAATGTCGATTGCGATGCAAAGTGATTATACAAGACCGACGATTACCTTTATTCCGATTCTTTATGATGTGAAGCTTAAAGGCTTTGTCTATCGTGATAATAAAAAAATGAACCGCAAGAACAACTTTAAAATGGCAATGAAACATATGAAACAACTTTTCTTTCAAGATCATCAAACAGAATTGTTACAGTTCTATGATGAAATGCCCTCATCAAATAAAGACGAAATCAACGAATAAATCCGATTGGACTCCGAGGTGGAAAATGAACACAGTCTCCCTAAAAAAAGATTCATTTAGAATCGTGCAATTCACAGATTTGCACCTCATGAATCGAGCAGAAGATCTTCAAACTTATCAATTGATGCATCAAACGATTGAAACTGAACATCCTGATATGATCGTCATTACCGGTGACATCACAATGGTTCCCGATAATGAGGCATTGTTAATCCAATTGCGTGAAGTCATGGAATCTTATCATCGCCCTTGGGCTTTTGTCTTTGGGAACCACGATTATGAGAGTTCTTTATCGCTCGATGAACAAGCGAATATCTTAATGAAAGGGCAGCATTGCCTTTTTGAAAAGGGGAATCCCCAGTTACGGGGGTTAGGTAATTATTATATCGCCCTCAAAAAACGCCATAAAATCATCGCAATGCTAGGATTTTTAGATTCACATAACAATCGAATCGATGAGATAAACGGTGAAAAAATTTGGAGTTACGATTATCTTGATAAAGATCAAATCGACGATGCTGTTAAAAATGTTAATTCATTAAAAGAAAAGACCGAACAATTTTCATCGCTTTTCTTCTTCCACATTCCATTAGTAGACTTTAAGACCGAAATTGAAGAATATCCAGAAAACTGTATGGGCGCTTGTTTTGAAGAAATATCATGTTCCAAATACGATACTCATTTTTCATTTTTTTTGGAACAAACCAATACCTTAAGAGGTGTCTTTGTCGGTCATGACCATGTTTGCGATTATCAATTCGTCAAAAATGGTTGTTTATATGCTTTTGGCAGATGTACGGGACATTATAATTATACGAAACCGGAGTTTGTGAAAGGGTGTAGGATCATTGATATTGATGCTTTAGGGAATATTAAGAGTCATGTTATTTTAGAAGGATAGTTCATCTGGAGGATTTATGAAACAAACAAGTAAGGGTGTTTTATTCATTGTGGCGTTGGTTGGATTTATGTATTTGACTATGTCCCCTAATTTACAATTTATGAGGGATACGCTTTGGTATAGGATTACGTTTTATCTACTCATCGATGCAGGTATTATCTATGTGATGTTTCATCAATCATTTAAGACAACGAATCCAACCAAAGTTATACTTGGCTTGATTCTTTTGATACCTATATTATCGACACTAGACTTTGGCATCAAATCACGATTATTACTCATCTATTTCCTGGGACTAACAATCGTTTTGACGACCCTACTCGTCTATTATTCTAAATTTAGAAACAACCTTCCAAAAAGACAATTTGAAAGAATACCGTTGGTTATTGGAATGATCATCATGCTTGTGAGTCTGAATACTGTCGTTCGATTCAACTATCTCAGTGGCACCAATAATGTATGGCTATACAGCGCTCTATTCGCAGCTGTTTTAACAGGCGTTTCGATCCTGATTGTTATAAAGTATAAAAATGATATTAACGAACAACAAAATATATATTTTATCCCCCTGGTTACTTTTATGGCTTCAGCAGCTTTTATTGGTTTAACGTCTCTATTTTTAAACTATACCCTTGATGATTCAAATCCAACTTATCTTCAAGTCGAAATCGTCGACATGAGTATCGATACAGGGTATAGAACCCTAACTTCATACGATTTGACGGTCTCTTATCTCAATATTGAATTTGATATTGGAACAAGTCAGTCCGCTTATCACCAACTGGAAATTGGTGATGATATCTATATTTCTTATTATGAAGGAGCGTTTGGCATCAAGTATTATCTTTATGAACCGTGGGTTATTATTGATTAAAGAAGGTGTAATGGGTGAAGAAACCCCTTACTTGATGAATCAACCTTACATGAAATATGATTCAGATATAGATACTTTATTATTATTTGATTGTTTTGGTGGCAATACCATTCAAATTGACAGGTTTTATCTTTCATCAATCTATTTCAATCATTTCGAGATTAAATTCTTAGTCTTTGATTATGTCATCGCTTATCAGGATCAATTATTTACAGGCACTTATACCATCGCTTATAATCGATGATAAAAAGGAGGATATAAAATGAATAGAAGATTATTAACTGGACTCATCAGTGGTGCGATATTAGGCGTTGTTTGCATTGTTGGGGCATCACTTAGAAGTAGTGAACCCTTATCAAACACTTATTTGTTTGCTTTTTGGTATAACCGTTTAATGATTGGGCTCGTCATTGGACTCCTTCAAAAAAACACCCTTAAAAATTATGTCATGAAGGGCGTAGTAATTGGCATATTAATTTCATTTGCTTTTTATAGTTCAACGAACTTTCAAGATGTTGTTGGCTTTATCGCTGGGATTGTTTACGGTGCGATAATTCCTTTAGCCATTTATCTCATGAATGATTATAAAAAAGTTCATTGATTCTAATTTATCTAGTTAAAATCGTAAATATATAGAAAAATACTTTAAATAATAAAAATAAATTGTAAAATATAGGTGATGCAAGATTTAATATTCAATAAATCTTCACCTATTTTTTTATTTTCATTTATTCGGAGGCTTTCTTATGAAAAAATTACTCGCTTCAAGCATTTTGATTTTGTTTATATTTTTCTTATTTGGTTGTAATCAGTTAAGTACTTCAAATAACGACGCAACAACCTCTTTATCGACTTCAGCTGATACTTCGAATTCAACGACGACCTCAGATACCGTTACCCCATCTAGTTGGTATCTTGATGAAATCAATACAGATTATGTCCCCTTTGAGACATTAAAACAATTTGTATTAGATCACGAATTTTTCAATGTTGTCTATTATGATTCTAATTACGCCATCATTATATTAGAATCAACTCTTTATATCATTAACAGTGACGAATCGATTGAGACACAAACGTTTCAAACAAATGGAGTATTCA
>DIJY01000068.1 GCA_002421405.1 Caryophanales bacterium UBA5632
GTCGCTGTCTGTATACATTACTGGAGTGTTTACACAATAAGCAAACAAATTTATATTTCACAGATCAATTTCTATATTAATCAAATTTAACAATTATTTAAAATACTACCAATAATAAATTTTTATCTATTTAAATCATATCATAACTGCATAAATAATAAAATAGGCAAAAGAAAAAACGACTAGAATTTAGTCGTCTTATTGTTAACTGGTGCGCCATCACGGACTCGAACCGGGGACCCAATGATTAAGAGTCATTTGCTCTACCAACTGAGCTAATAGCGCGTGCATACAATATGATATTATAAATCACCCAGTTTGTAAAGATTTTTTATTCAGATTTCGGAAAAAATGACTGTAATTCTACTGCTTTAACAAAGTAAACTCCATAGACCAAATCCTTTGGATTTACTTTGGCAACATCGCTTTCATTGAGATATCTCGTGATGTTATGACAATCGGGCATAATCAGTGCAATTTTAATGACTTTCATATCCGTTTTTGGAGCAAAATCGACGAATTCTTTAACCCCTGGAAACAAATCGGGAATCGTTGATCGTTTCCATCCCTTTAAATCGGCGTTCATACACCAGTAATATTTATTAGTAATAATAAGTTCATGATGCAAATCAAAGGGAAGCACTTTAATCAAATATAGATTTTCTTGATATTCAAACAAGTAATCATAAAATTTTTCACTTGGGCTCTTTAATTCAGTCCGCGATAGTGTTTGTCTAAAAACTTCAACAATTGCCCTGTGACGTTTTTTTTCAAGATATCGTTTAATTGAAAAATAAATCACTAAACTGACTAAAATGAGTGACCCCGCAAGAATGATAACTTCAGTAGAATTCATTAGTTCACCTCGAAACGATGGTATGATACCCATTATAACAAAAAAAGTTCATTTTTAAGTAAAAAGAAAAAAGTTGCTCCTAAGAACAACTTTTAAAATTGATAAAATTAAATTATTTCAATTGGCCTGTAGCAACGTTAGCAAACAAATCTGTTAATACAATAATGTATGTTTCAGTTTTGATTGTTACGCCAGCTAATCCATCAACAAGTGTAGCGCCGTCTACAGAAATTCCTCTGCCGCCGATTGCTCTTAAGTTATAAACATTGCCAGTTTCCATTACATAGTTTGTAATGAGATTAGCTTGTTTGAACCATTCATTTGCTGATTTATCAGTTGCATGAGCTGTCCATACTCCATTTGCGAAAACGTATTTACCGCCAACGCCTTCCATGTTGTAGTCATCGCCCAATTCTTGTTTTGTTTTTGTATTCCATTCGAATACAGCTGGATTGGCTAATGTGCTCTTCTTTTGGAGAGTGTCTAACGTTAATTCAGTAATTTCGCCTTTAGCAACAACCATTGAACCGATATATAAGTCTGTTGAAGAGCAGTAAACTGTTTGGAATTTTCCTAATTTTGCTAATTCAACTGCTTCAGCAGCTAAAGCAAGATATCCGCCGTCTTTAATTGTAACGCCAGCGACGTTATCAATGACATGAGTTTCGGCGTTCGTTGTAATGGAATCTACACCATTTGCTAGCATCGCCGCTTCGATGCGTCCAGCTTGTACATACCATTCTGCGATAGCGTTGCCATAAGTTACCATGTTATAAGCGTCGCCAAGTTGTTTTTTCGTTTTTGTGTTCCAAGCAAAACTGTAAACATCATCTGTTGTAATTTCTGTTGTGTCCGCACCTGCTGTTTGAGTTTTCGTGCCTTGACGAGCATCGATGTTGTAACCTACGATTTCGCCGTTTTTAATAATGACTGAAACCATTGTGACTTGCATAGCGCCGTTTGTATGAACGCTTGTTTCAAAAGCCATGAATTCACCGTCAACTTTGAATTCACCTTGGGTGCATCCAAATAATGCGATAGATGCAAATACTACTAAAAGTAGTAATCCAATTTTTTTCATTTTCTTTCCTCCTATAGTATAGTTTAACCGTTATTATTATAGACTAACTTACTGAATAAAGCAATACCCAAAATGAACGTGAATACCTTTTCATATTGAAAAGCGTTTCCCTTTCGGAAAACGCCTTAATTTAGTTATTTTATCCTTCTTTTTCAGCCTTAAAAAGTTGATCTAGATGTGCCATCAAAGCTACTTTGGCATCTTGCTTAATTGGTTTGCATTGGCTCACAATGCATTCCTTGTTTAGTAAAGCTGTCGCCATATCGTGACATCCAGCATAACCACAAGCTCCACAATTGTATTTCGGCAACATCGCTTCAATTTGTTCAATGCGGTGATCCTCTTCAACGTGGAAATATTTACTAACAACAAAGATAAGAAGGCCTAATACAAATCCAATGGCTCCAAGTACTAATGCGGGCAATAAAATATCCATTTAGATTAATCCTCCGAATCTAGAAAAAATCATCGCGAGAATCGCTGCAACAACCAAAGCAATAGGGGTACCTTTAAACGCCTTTGGAACAGGAGACATCTCAATTTTTTCTCTTAACATTGAGAAAATTGTGATAACCAATAAGAATCCTAACGGAATAAAGAGGGAATATACAATCATTTCTGCGAAACCGAAATCCTTACGGATATTGAGAAGCGCAACACCTAATACAGCACAATTGGTTGTGATAAGAGGAAGATATATTCCGAGTGCTTTATAAAGTGTTGGCGACATTTTTTTGATAATTAATTCAACCATTTGTACAAGTGCAGCAATCACTAGAATGAAAACAATTGTCTGCATGTATTCCATTTTTAATGGTGATAGAACATAGTGATATAACGTCCAAGTGATAATGCCAGCTAATAAGATAACTGCAACAACTGCAACACCCATTCCAACTGCAGAACTACGTTTTTTAGAGACGCCAATAAAGGGGCAAATTCCAAGAAATTGCGTTAAAATGACGTTTTCAATGATCATGGCTGTAAAAGCCAATGAAATCAATGCGCTAACACTCATGCTTGTTTCACCTCACTTGCCATTTTGGTGGCCTTTTTATTCGCAATTGCAGCAAGAACCGCTAAGATGAAGCCTAATGTAAGGAATGCTCCGACTGGTTTTATGAACATATTAATGGGCTCAATGCCAATAAATTCAAAAACTGGAATTAAGTTTAGTTGAATAGGATTAGCCGATTTTGCACCCCATATAGTGATTAATCCACTGCCGAGTAATTCTCTAAAGAATGAAATAATCATTAACGCCAAAGTATATCCAAGAGCCATTCCGACGCCATCAACCACTGAATCAAGTGGTTTATTATCAGAAGCAAACGCTTCTGCACGTCCTAAGATGATACAGTTCACAACAATTAAAGGAATGAATACACCAAGGCTATTATATAAATCAACCAAGTAAGCGTGCAATACCATTTCTACAATGGTCACAAGTGTTGCAATCACAACAATATAAACCGGAATACGAACCGGTTTTACCAGTTCTTTCATTTTCGGATTCACTGTGATTAAGGAAATAATCAAATTCGATAATACTAAAACAAAGAAGACTGCGATACCCATGCCAATTGCGTTTTCAAGTGAAGTAGTAATTGCTAAGGAAGGGCACATTCCTAATACGGTTACAAACAAAGGATTTTCTTTAAAGATTCCTTTTAAAAAGTTTTGTTTTTGGTTCATGACTGTGCACCTCCAAAATCAGCTGCAACCCTTAATCCGACTAATTCAAAACAAGTTCTGACAGCGTCGCTTGAAAATGTAGCTCCAGCGACAGCGTCAAATGTGGCAAGATTAGTAATAACTTCATTTTCCATTTTGAAGTCATATCCAACAATCTTATCACCGATGCCAGAAGTTTCGCCTTGGCTAACTACTTTGTATCCAGCAACAACATATTGATTTGAACTGTTCATTTCGATAGCGATTAACATGCTGACAGTTGATTGATAACCTTCGGCCTTAACGCTGTAAATGATTGCGATAGTTTCGTCTGAAGTCTTATCGTTTAAGTAAAATACTTTTACGACATTGCCAGTTCCGGCAACTTCTGTCAGTTTGTAATTAGATGCACCTTCATATACTTCACCAAGTGATTCCAAAACAATACGATCCGCATTTTCTTGGATAACTGGTGCAGTAAGACTATTCACAAACGCTAATAATACGCCGCAGACTAACCCAATAACGAGTAAGACGAGTCCGGAGATTAATCCTTTATTCATGATTATTCGCCTCCGTTCTGATCTTCAATGAAGAGTTTTAATAGATTTAACATATTTTTCATGGCGTTTGAAGTGACTGTCGCGCCGGCAATACCATCAATTTCAACTTCTCCATTTTTGAACTGTTCTGATAAATTATTTTCTACATAAGGTACCGAACCTAAAGCATGATTGTATTTGTCATTGTATTCTTGATCATAAGATTCAACGGTTACAATCGAATAGGAATCAATGCCATCAAGAGTAGCATTTATTACATAAGTTCCTTGAATCGGTGTTTTGTTATATCCGTTTGTTGAAATCACTAATGTTCTCGTATCGGCATTATAACTCACAAAAGATGCCGACGTTGATACAAGTCCACTTGCAGAAGCATAACTCTTAATCCCTGATTGAGCATCTCCTGCAGGTTCTGTCCCTGTAATAGTGCCCGCGTAAGTAAACGTTGAGTCTAAATATACGACAACGTTTGTATTTTCATCGCCATAGGTTACATCAGCGATAAATGGCTTGGTTGTGAAGGTTGTGGGATCAAAATTATAGGTTAATGAATTTAATGTCATCACGATCGAAGGAATGGTGAAACTAAAATCAACTGCGTATTGTTCTCTTGCATAGAACATTCCAGTTTCAAATCCTTTTGAAGACATTGTTGCCCCTGCAACAGAATCAATTGAAAAGCCAATGTCATCGAGCGTTTTATCATTAAATTGATGATAGAAATCTGTGTTGAGTGTTGCAAAATAAGACGGAGTCTCTTCATTGCTAATGACTTTAATTCCAACGAAAGAATCGTTTGAAAGGTCAATCCCATAAGCAACCGTTAGATTAGCGTTTTTACCAAATGTCGTCACGACATAAATAACGCCAACTTCTGTCGATCCGTTCAAAACTTTATAACTCCCCGTCAAAACCGGCGAATATTCTTCTGAACTTGAAAGTGGTTTGAAATATGTTTTTGATACAGCGGTTGTTTCAAAAACTTCAACGGTTGTGGCACCATCAAACATACTTAAGAATAGTGCGTTGAGTTCTCCACCTTTATTTTCATCTTCATGTACTGCGATTTGATTGGTCATGTAGTTACTATAAATGCCACCACCGACGAAGATAAAAGCGATGATTAAAACAAGGACAGTAATAAGACCATGTTTGTTAAAAAATGTTTTCATGATTTAAAACACCCCCCGAATGAATGGAACGAAGGTGATGAAGGTTGAATAAACGTTTCCTGCTTTTATAATGGCATAAACCATGAGAATAATTAAGAATGCAGCTAATCCAATCACAGAAACGATGGTCGATTTTTTAACACCTTGAGCGCGGATAATGGCGGTCATTTTATCAATCGGTAATGTGAAAATATTCATCACGATAATGGCTGTTCCAACGCCTTCTGGCAAATTGCCAATATATCTAAATAAGACGGTTAATGCCCCTAAGAAAAGAGCAAATACTATTTTTCCCAGTGGGTTTCTTGGCGTAGACACAGGTTCAGTCGCCATGAAGACGGCACCAAACATTAAGCCTCCTGATAAAACGCTATAGACTGGGAACCAGATGCCTGCTTCTCCTGCTGCGATACCAATAAACCAAGAAAGAATAAAGACGGTCCCAACATAGATTAGTGGGGTAAACCATTTAATGACTTTTCTAAACGCAAGCCAAATATAAGCAACGATGATTGCTAAAGCTCCGGTTTCAGCTAAAGCGCCAGGAATCGTTCCAAATAGGAAATTCCATAAAGATCCGTAAGGTGCGACTAGCGTATCATAATCAATGAATTTAGTTTTTGCTAAGGTTCCAAGTGGTGTTGCACCACCATAAGCATCAATTAAAACTTCAGAAGCATTAAAGACGCCTCCTGCATTTCCAATCACACCTAACATTGTAAATCCAATTGCGACATAGCCCAGTAAAGCTGGATTGAAGATGTTATTGCCGAACCCACCAAATAACATTTTACCTACGATGGTTCCCATAAAAGCACCAAACATTAACACCCAGATTGGCGTATAGAGAGGTACAATCATGGCGAGTAATAAACCAGGAATGATTGCATAAGATACTTTGAGTTTTTGTCCGAGTGCTTTCAAATTACGAACATTCTTATCAGTGATATAAAAATATAA
>DIJY01000094.1 GCA_002421405.1 Caryophanales bacterium UBA5632
ACATTCGAGCGTTGAGCGAATCATCCTTCCTGATGCAACAATTTTACTTGATTATATGCTTAATCGATATGCATCAACTTTGGATAGTTTGATAGTTTATCCAGAAAAGATGCTTGAAAACATCAACCTAACACATGGCGTTATTTTTTCTCAAAGAGTATTAACCGAGCTGATTAATCAAGGAATGAATCGTGAAGATGCATACGATCTGATTCAACAACTCGCTTTAAAGAGTTACCGTGAAAACCATGATTTTAAAGAACTATTGTTGGAAAATAAACCGGTTTTAAATATACTTTCAATTTCTGAAATAAATAGTTTATTCGATCTAGATTTTTATAAACGAAATATTGATATGATATACAAGCAAGTTTTTATCGACGGAGAATAATATGGGCAAATTTGATTTAGATCAAGTGATTTGTAGAGAAAATACTTGTAGTGTCAAAAACGATTATCGTAATTGTGAAGATATGATTTGCATGTGGGTTGCGGATATGGATTTTGCTGTGGCACCACCGATTGTAGAAGCAATTAAAAAACGGGCAGATCATCCAATATTTGGATATTCTTATATTCCTGACAGGTTATTCAATGCCGTTTCAAATTGGTATGAAAAACGTCAAGGAGTTCATTATAATCCTAAAAGAATGCTGACTTATTATAGCGTTGTATCTGCCATCTCTTTAGTATTATTATCCTTAACTGAAGAAGGGGATACAGTTACGATGATGGCACCAACTTACATGAACTTTCCACCCGCAGTCAATGGTGTTAAACGGAATATCATCTATAATAACTTAATTGATATCAATCAACATTTTGAAATTGATTATGATGATTTGGACCGATGTTTATCCAAGTCAAAAGTGTTTTTACATTGTTCGCCACACAATCCTACTGGCAGAGTTTGGACATTGGATGAACAAAGGAAAATCGCTGAATTGTGTGAAAAACATCATGTCTTGGTCATCAGCGATGAAATCCATTCTGACTTAATAATGCCTGGGTTCAAACACATTCCTTTTTTCCAAGTGAGTCCGAAGACAAAAGACTACACCGTCACGATGATTTCGGCAACGAAGACTTTTAATCTGGCAAATAATGGAGTTGCTTTTATTATTCCTGGAAATGAAAAAATGTATGAAAGCATAAAAAAGCATATGGAATGCCTTCATCTTGGTTCAATGAATATTTTTGCAACTACCGCTGTGTTGGCAGCGTATGAATCAGGCGAAGAATGGCTTGAAGAAGTGATTCCTTATGTAGAAGATAATTATCTAATGATTAAAAAGTTCATTGATGAAAAAATACCGAAAATAAAAGTGACGACAATGGAAGGTACTTATTTAATGTGGCTTGATTGTCGCAACTTAGGAATTCCCGTTGTAAACTTTTTTGAAACGACCGCTAAAGTTTTAGGAGAAGACGGTATATTATTTGGACCGGCTGGACAAAATTATTACCGTTTAAACCTTGCGTCTTCAAGACTAGTTATTGAAAAAGTTCTAATGCGTTTAGAAAAAGCGTATCATCAATTATTTTAGGGAGGATTCTAATGAATAGAAGGTTCAAATTCATTTTGTATATGATTTTAACAGGTCTTTTATCCCTGTTTTTTTCAATACCTTCTATTTCGGCGGAGGCCATTAAAACAGATTTGATTATACAAAGAGATGAAATTCAATCAATCTTATCGGATACAAATCCCTATATGCCGAACTCAATCGATGCTTTTAATACCGATTTATCAGCGATAGGAGGTATTGCTTATATCGATAGTGTTATCGCTGATTCCTTAGTTGACCAAACGATTGTCGACCAATTGACTGAAGATTTACAAACCTTGCAAGATCATTTAGTTACAAAACTTGTTCACGCGGAGATTAATTATATTTTTCAATCCGCTGACGCAAGCAATATATCGGCATATACATTAAGGTCTCGAAGTGATTTTCATGCTGAGTTAGATCGGATTGAACTAATATTAAATAATCCAAGGTCCGGTGATGCCGTCATTAATTCACTAAAAACAGAAATTGAATTAGCGTCTAACCTACTTATATTGTTAGCTGATAAAACAGCACTTAATTCTGCGATGACGCAAGCAACCATGGTAGCGACGTCTGATGGAACACTTTACACCCCTAATTCATTTGGTCTTTATTTGAATGCTTTTAATGCATTTGACACAGATGTTCTTACGGGTTATTCAATGAACGTGAATGAAATCTATGAATTCACTGATGCAAGTGTAGAGGAAGCGCAAGCAGCGCTTAATCAAATTAATCTATCGATGGATATATTAGTGCTTCGCCCTGATAAAACAGAACTTACAACAGCTTATAACGCCGCTTCTGCCTTTGACTTATCTGCTTACACTCCCAATTCAATTGCGGCATTTGAAGCTGGTCTTGATTTGATTCAGGCGGTGATTGCTAATCCAAACGCTTTAATAAATGATTTAAATACGGCATTAAACGATTTAGAAGAAAATTACAATGTGTTAATTGAACTTGCGGATGTTTCATCCTTAGAAGCATTGAATACGCAAGCATTATTAGCTTATTATGAAGAACGATTGTTATACACCGAAAATTCTCATAATTTGTTTAAAACTGCTGTTTTAGAATATGGAACCTATCTATTTGTTAATACCGTAATCTCTAATTTAAATGTAACTCAAACGGAAGTTGACGAATTAGCAATTAAAATTCAATCAGCGCTTAATTTGTTAGTTGAACGCGGAAACGTCTCTAATTTACGAAGTCAATTTGAGTTACTCTTATTGATTGATTTAACTCCTTACACTCCGCATTCAAAATCATTGTTTGAATCCGAACTATCAAGAATCGAACTGATTCTCAATAGTTCAAACACAGATCAATCCTTGTCAAACTTAACTTTGCAAGAAGCGATGATTGCAGACACGATTTTAATGCCAATCGCTGACAAACAAGCATTAATTAATTTAATTGATTCAACCAAATCATATAAATCAAGTGATTACACCACAACTTCTTTTGGATATTTACAAACGATTTTAGATTCAATCGATAACTTCTTACTCGATTTGAATGTCACTCAAAACGAAGTTGATCAGTTCTATTTAAGATTAAATATGGCAATTACTTCATTAAGAACAAAACTATCTCCACTTATTATTCAAGCTCAAAGAGGGACGCTTGATATTAATCAATATGTTGTTATCGGGGAATCGTGGGTTACGGGATATTATTCATCGGATCAATCAATAGTTAGAGTTTCTCCCGAAGGCATTGCATCTGGGATTGATTATGGAGAAACGACCATTCGAGTCGTATTAGCAAATGGCCTTTATGAAGATATTCCCATTATTGTCAAAGCAAAAATCAGCACCACAACATTCATCTTGGTATTAAGTCTACCGGTTATTTCTGTTGGAATTGCATTTACATTGCTTTTTACAAATGTCGAGCCAGCAAAAGTAATTAATAAGTTAAGAAAAACCAAACAATTATAAAAAATCAAACTATTGAGCGGGAGGTGAAAAACATGTCTAACAATAACACAAGAAAATTATATCGTGATACCGACAACCAAAAAATATTTGGCGTATGTTCTGGTCTAGCGGATTATTTAGATGCAGACGTGACATTAATTCGAGTGATATGGGTGTTACTGGTATTCCTTGCTGGAACTGGATTTCTAGCATATATCATCATGGCAATTGTCATGGAACCCAAAAGTGTCGTGATGAAAAATGCAAAAGTTGTCAATGACAACGATGATCCATTTGCAAAATACGATAAATAAAGAATCGCTTGGAAAAGCGATTTTTTTTACGCAAACTTTACAATGCTTTACATTCTTTAGGTATTGTGTAAACCTTGATTCGATTAAAATGAGGTTGTCAAATAAAGCAATATCAAAAAGGAGAAAAATATGAAAAAATTATTATCAGTTTTTGCAATGTTATTATTAGGTATATCTCTCGTCGCTTGTGGCGAAAAAACAACAACGGTATCAACTTCATCGTTTGATGAAACAAAAAAAATCAATGTCTATACTCGCGACACAACCTCTGGAACACGGACAGGATTTATGGAAGGCATCGGCTTTGCTGAAGCTGCTACCAGCGATTCAGTATTAGTTCAAGGATTTATCATCAAGGATAATACCGGAATTCTTTCAACGATGGCTGTTGATGAATATGGGATTGGTTATGTATCATTATCAAGCGTTAACGACACAATTAAAGGTCTTAGTTTTAATGGCGTCGCACCAACAGAAGCAAATGTCATTAATGACACTTACGGTCTCAAACGTCCCTTCATGTGGATGCTTCGCGCTGATGGCGATTATCCAAGCCAAGATGTTGAAGATATCGTTAAAGCATTCGTTGCGTTCTTAGGAACATCGGACGGTGGCGACATCATTAATAATCAAGGCGCTATTGCATTACCAAGTTCAACGACTTGGGATTCTATTAAAGCCAACCATGATGTATGCATTCAAAATAATGCAAGCGTCACCGTTCGTTTCGGCGGATCAGACTCAATTCAAAAAGTAGCACAAGCTTTAACCGCCGCTTTCATGCCAAAATGTGGTAACTTCGTGGCTGAACATGATCACACCGGTTCAAGCGACGCTTACAAAAGAACCAATGATCCCGCAATCAAAGATACTTCCGTAGGTAAAGATGTTGGATTCGCATCACGTCCCTTTAGAAACGCAGAACTTGATGTTCCAGCGATTAGAAGAGGTCAACTTGCTTGGGATGCCATCGTCGCGATTGTCAATCTCAATAATCCACTTAATAATGTAACGGCCGAAGATCTTAAAAAGATGTATGATGGTACTTACTCAACTTGGGCAGACATCCAAGGATAAAGGTTACTGAATCAAAAAAAGGACCGATAAGGTTCTTTTTCCATCTCAAAGGGAGGTTGCATTAATGATTGCGGAAGTTAAGAAACTTCAATTTAGAAGTACTTCAAGAGGAAAAACAACTGATAAAATTGCGAAAATAGTCTTTATGTCTGCTGCTTTATTATCCGCTTCATTCATATTTGTGATTGCCGGCATTGTTTTAGTGAGAGGTGTAATCCCTTTCACGACTGATAATTTAGGGATTGGACGTGTCAGTTTATTTTCGTTTTTAACGGGAGATGTTTGGCTCATTGGCGAAACATTTGCGTCAAATTTATACAGTATCGGTTTCATCATCATTTCAACACTTTTTATTACCTTACTTTCTTTAGCTATTTCTTTCCCTGTGGGAGTATTAACTGCATTATTTATCGCAAAAATAGCACCAAAACCATTGGCGAAAGTCTTAAGAACCGTCATTGAAACACTAGCATCCATCCCTTCGATTGTATTTGGTCTTTTCGGAGCCGGCGTTATCCTAAAAATTGTTTATGATTTCAGCGCTTTAATTGGATACCAATCCAAAGGTGGTAATTCAATATTATCAGTCGTTATCGTTTTAGCATTGATGACGATTCCGACGATTACAACCATCTCTGAAGTTGCGATTAGATCCGTCGATCAAACCATCGAACACGGATCCTTAGCGTTAGGTGCGAGTAAAACACAGACCAATTTCAAGGTAATCTTATCTTCCGCAAAATCTGGTATTTTCACCGCTGCGATTTTAGGAATTGGGCGATCATTAGGCGAAGCCACGGCGGTATCACTCGTTGCTGGTGGAAGAAGAGCAGGAATATCGTTTGATTTGCTCGATACAACTTCAACTTTAACA
Source organism: Caryophanales bacterium UBA5632 (assembly GCA_002421405.1). Taxonomy (GTDB): domain Bacteria; phylum Bacillota_I; class Bacilli_A; order Izemoplasmatales; family Hujiaoplasmataceae; genus UBA5603. The sequence goes on from DIJY01000094.1 coordinate 5,747, forward strand.
ACCATCATGTTAGAAGGGTTAAAGGAAACGACAGGCATTGATTATGATATTCGTTTTTCTGTTGGATTAGTTTTAATGGTTGTGATTTTATTAACTAATTTACTACTCAACGCCATCAAGAGAAGGGTGGGAGTTGTCAATGTCAAAGAATAAACGTCGAAAATTCAATGATTTTATTCTTAATTCAATTACTTATCTTTCCTCAACAGTCAGTTTAATAACCCTTCTTGGAATTCTAATTTTTATATTCGGCCAAGGGTATAAATTACTCAATGTTGATTTGATTGTCGAGAATTTTGAATCTCAAGGATATGTCGCAGATTTATACGATAATGTTCGTCTATGTAATTGTGAAACCACCATTGATATAGAGGATGGAACTTATTATTCATCTAAATGGGGTATTGCCTTAACGGATACAACTGATTTACTTGGTAAAAACGTTGTCATGGTTGAATATGTCCATCCCAAGAGTCCTTTACTAAACGTGAGAGACAAAGGGATTGGAAATGACCCCATTGAATTAAGAGATGAATATCATATCATTAGAATTGCATTTGATGCCTATCCTACCGCACTCTCAAGGTATGGCGCAGAAAACATGATTAATTACTTAGACGCAAATGACTCTATTCGTGAAATTGAATTTCAAACTGAAGGTGGAGGCATCAGAGGTTCCATTATCACAACCTTGTATTTGATTGTATTAACACTTCTCTTTGCACTACCAATTGGAATTGCAGCAGCGATTTATTTGAATGAATATGCTCCCATCAATAAATTTACTAAGATAATGCGATCCTTAATTGAAACTTTAACAGGGGTGCCCTCCATTATTTATGGATTAATGGGTCTGGCGGTGTTCGTTCCGCTGACGGTTAAATTAACAAACGCAACCGGAGGAAATCTATTATCTGGGGCGATGACATTGGCTGTCATCTTGCTTCCGGTTATCATTCGAACCACCGAAGAAAGTTTAAAAGTCATTCCAGATGATTACCGGCAAGCGTCTCTTGCTTTAGGTGCTAGTAAAACCCAAACCACCTTTCAAATTGTTTTGCCTTCAGCGGTGCCAGGAATTATGACTGCGACCTTACTTGCGATTGGCAGAATCATTGGTGAATCGGCGGCTTTGGTTTTTGCGATAGGGACCGCGATAAAAGATACAGTTTCTCTCACTGGTAAGTCGACATCACTAGCGGTCCATATTTGGGCAATGATGACTGACGAACCAGCCAATATTGAATTATCCGCGACCATCGCAATCATTATCATGTTGATTGTGGTGATTCTAAATATTTTAATCAAAATTATATCAGGAAGATATATGAAACGAAAAATGGGGTTGAATATATGAAATGCTTAGTAGAAGGTGCCTTTAGCATCGAAAAATTAACGTTATTTTATGGAAACAAGTTAGCTTTAAGCAACATCAACATTGATATCAATAAAAAACAAGTCACGGCGTTAATCGGTCCTTCAGGGTGTGGTAAGTCAACCTTTTTAAGGACACTCAACCGGATGAATGACTTAATTCCCAACTGTAAAGTCGATGGTTCTATTTGTTATGCTGGTGAAAATATTTACGATGAACAAAGCGACGTTATCGATTTAAGACGTAGAATTGGAATGGTATTTCAAAAACCGAATCCATTTCCGATGAGTATTTATGAAAATGTTGCTTATGGCTTAAAATGCCAAGGAATCAAAGATAAGACCGTCTTACAACAAGCTGTCAAAAAAGCGTTGGTTGACGCCGCTTTATATGAAGAAGTGAAAGATCGCTTAAAAGAAAGCGCATTAAGTCTGTCCGGCGGGCAACAACAACGTCTTTGTATCGCTAGAGCGATTGCAATGTCTCCTGATGTCATTTTAATGGATGAACCTACAAGCGCGCTCGACCCAATCGCAACTGCCAAAATCGAAGAATTAATCAATGATTTAAAAAAAGACTATACCATCATCATTGTGACGCACAATATGCAACAAGCATTAAGAATATCGGATTATACCGCATTTTTCTTAATGGGAGAAATAATTGAATATGGACCAACAGGTGAGTTATTTAGTCATCCGAAAAACCCAAAAACCGAAGATTATATTACCGGTCGGTTCGGATAAAATTGTAAACCGGTTTAAATCGCGGTATAATGAGAGAAAGAGGGATATTATGACATATCGAGCACAATTCGAAAAAGAACTGGAAGAACTAAAACTCGAGTTAATAAAAATGGGCGATGAAGTCATCGCCAACATTAAAGATGGATTGAAATCTTTTCTAACCATGGATGGTGAATTAGCACAACTCACGATCAAAAAAGATAAAATCGTTAATGAGTTTGAGAAGACGATTGAAAAGAAATGCCTTCAAATCATTTTGAAGGAACAACCAGTCGCAAAGGATTTAAGACTGATTACCGCCGTATTAAAAATGATTACCGATTTAGAGCGTATTGGCGATCATGCGGCCGACATTTCAAAGATGACGATTTTTATGCAAGAAAATACAAAACCTTTTTTTGTAAAAGAAATGCCACTTATGACCGAAGCTTCACAAAAGATGATAAAAAAAGCGCTGGATTCGTTTGTAACGATGAATTTGGAACTTGCGAATGAAGTAATTAAAGACGACGATGAAGTCGATGATTATTTTGTTCAAGTCAAAAAAATCGTCGCAGCGGCGATTAGAAGCAACGAAATTGATGCAGACTATGCCCTTTATTTAATGATGGTTGCGAAATACCTAGAACGTATCAGCGATCACGCGGTCAATATTGGTGAATGGGTTGTATTTTCAATTTTAGGAGAACACAAGCACGACGTCATATTTTAAGGAGAACAGATGATGGCCCCCCTTATTTATTCTGTAGAAGACGATATTAATATCGCGCATGTTATTCAAATCGCGATGCAAAACTCTGGATTTAGCATTCAAAGTTTCGTTGATGGAAAGAGTTTTTTTGCAGCAATGGATGTCAATGTACCCAATTTAATTCTACTCGATATCATGCTACCGGACTTAGATGGGATTGAGATTTTAAAACGTCTAAAAAGCATCTCAAATTATAAAAATATACCGGTAATGATTATCTCTGCGAAATCAACTGAACTCGATAAAGTAATTGGACTTGATTCTGGAGCGGATGATTACATGCAAAAACCGTTCGGAGTATTAGAATTGATTAGTCGTGTAAAATCACTGTTAAGAAGAACGATTCGTTCGGACGAATCAACCGTCATTGAAATTGGTGATTTGAAACTAGATGTTAATGAACACATTTTATCTTTCAAAGATGAAATCATCACATTGACAATCAAAGAATTTCAATTGATTAAATTATTTATTCAAAACCCAAACAAAACCATGACCCGAGAGGATATTTTTAGTAGCGTTTGGGGTTATGATTTTTTAGGTGAAACAAGAACGCTAGATGTCCATATAAAAGAAGTGAGGCAAAAGCTTACCAAGGCGGGAGCGAATCCTGATTTGATTCAAACCATTCGTGGCGTAGGCTATAAATTTGTCATATGAAACGAAAACTAATTATACAATATTCGTTGATTATGACATTTGCGGTTGTTTTATTTATTGTTTTAGCCGCATTGCTGACGAGAAACAATTTAAATAATGTAACCAAACATCATTTAGAGAATTATTTAGAAGCCGTTTCTTTAAATTATGATACGTACCAAAATGGAAGTGATTTAGTAACTCAGTACCAAACCATTGAAGCTGACATTCGGATCACCGTTTTAGATCCCATTGGAAACGTAGTATCTGATTCTTCAGGAAGCCCCTTAGATAATCATTTATCAAGACCAGAATTTCAAGACTTAGGAACCATCTACATTCGGCACTCTGACACGTTAAATAAAACATTAATGTACGTCGCAAGACAAATGGATGATGACGGTTATCTCCGCGTTGCGATTCCTCTAGCGAATATTCTCCCCTTCATCAATGATTTTATCCTGTTTTCAATCCTTATCGGCATCGCTATTATTGTTTTAACTGCTTTTTTAGTAAAAATCGCAACCGATCGAACTTTAAAGCCATTAAAAGAAACGGTCGCATCCTTAAACGCCGTTGCGAAAGGTGAATACGTTGAGCGACTTCCATTAGAACAGTCAGAAGAGCTCAATCAAATCATCAACGATATCAATGATATTTCGAAGATGATCGCAACCAATATCAATGATTTAAATTCTGAGAAACAAAAAATAGATTTTGTTTTAAATCGAATGGACCAAGGACTTTGTGTTTTAAATTCTGAAAAGAAAGTGGTCTTAGTCAATCGTTTTGTCGAAAATTTGTTTCAGTATTCAGCCGAAGCACACAATCATAAAGATTTCCATTACCTGTTTCGTGATAAAGTCATTCATCAAGTTATTGAAGAATCAGATGGGACCGAAGAAGGGTTACTGGTCTATTTAAATATCAATGACCGTCATTATTCTCTCACGGTGAATAAGATGTCGGCTTCATGGAATAACGTGGGTCTTTACTTAATGGTTTTTAATGACATCACTTCAATGAAACAAATTGAAACTTTAAAACGCGATTTCTTCGTGAATGCATCTCATGAATTGAAATCACCTTTGACATCGATTATGGGCGCATCAGAACTAATTGCAGCCAATCTTGTATCAAATCCTGATGAAATCAAAGATTTAACGGGACGGATTTTACAAGAAGCACAACGCATGAGCAATTTAGTTCAAGATATGTTGAATTTGTCTAAATATGAAAATAATATTTTGTCAAAGAATGAAACAAGCGTCGATTTATCGATGGTTGTCAATGAAGTTAAAGCCAATCTTGAACCCCTTGCAAATCAAAAAAATATTGAAATCATCATGCATTTAGAACCGATTACAATCACCGCAGATTATGAACATATGGTGCAACTGATTCGTAATCTGATGGATAATGCCATTCAATATGGCGTTAATCATGGACATGTTACCGTTAAACTCTATCGATTAGGTCCTTCGATTAAACTTGAAGTGATTGACGATGGAATAGGTATTCCAAAAATTGATCAATCAAGAGTATTTGAACGTTTTTATCGGGTTGATAAAGCAAGAAGTAAAAAGACGGGTGGAACCGGTCTTGGCTTAGCAATCGTTAAGCATATATGTGCAATGTATCACGCAAACATTACCCTTGAAAGTGAAGTGAACGTTGGCACAAAGATCATGGTTACATTCCCATTTTAAATAGAATACAAAGCCGCTGTCAATGAGCGGCTTTTTCTTTGAAAATTATCATTGAATCCCAAATACATAGGGGGTATTTATTTATAATAAATAGAATATTTTCATCACTAAAAAATATTCGAGTTTTCATCAAATAAAATCATTGTCAAGACTACCAAAATTTTAAAAAATCAGTATAATAAAGGTAGGGTAAGGAGGCGATGATTTTGGATGAATTAAGAATGCATCGAACCATCATGTGTATTGATCTAAAAAGTTTTTATGCCTCCGTTGAATGCGCTCTTTTAGGACTTGATCCCTTCAAAACACCCCTGGTCGTCGCAGATCATTCCCGTGGTGGCGGGTCCATCGTTTTAGCGGTATCACCGTACCTAAAAAAATTTGGAGTTCCGGGTCGATGTCGCATCTTTGAACTTCCAACGAACATTAAAATCATTTTCCAAAAACCGAGAATGGAAAAATATTTAGAATATTCGACTAAAATCGTTGAGATTTATATGCGTTTCGTCTCTGAAGAAGATCTTTATGTTTACTCAATCGACGAAGTTTTTTTAGATTTAACCAACTATATGAATTTTTATAAAAAAACCGATGTTCAAATTGCTAAAATGATTATGGATGAAATCTACAAAGAAACCAAAGTTTATTCAACCTGTGGAATTGGTCCTAATATGTTAATGGCAAAACTCGCTTTAGACATTGAATCAAAACATTCCCCTGATTTCATCGCAAAATGGGAGTATGAAGATCTTCCGAAAAAACTATGGAAAGTAACCCCTTTAAGTGAAATGTGGGGTATTGGCCGCAATATGGAAGCTCACCTTAATAAAATGGGGATGTTTAAAATTGGCGATATCGCCAACAGTGATGTTAAACGCCTAAAACGTAAATTCGGTATTATCGGAGAAGAACTCTATTATCATACGCACGGCATTGACTCAAGCCTAATTCAAGATAAAAACAAAATTAAACCAATTGCTAAAAGTTATGGTACTGGGCAAACGCTATTCCGTGATTATTTTCCACCTGACATCTATCAAATTATCTTAGAATTGGTGGATGATGTCAGTCGTCGTTTAAGAATCAGTAAGAAACGCGCTAAAACGATCCACTTTGGCATTGGCTACAGTAAGGAATCGGGCGGCGGATTTTCTAGACAATTTAGTCTAGATCAACCCACCTCGAGTGAATCCGAAATTTATAAAGCCTGTTTACATCTTTTCAATGAATATTATGAACGCGAACCAATTCGAAGGGTTCATGTCAGCGTTACTAATCTTGTTGAACAACCAGAAATGCAAATAAATTTATTTGAAGACATCAATCAAGCGATTAAAGAAGCGGAAGTATTTTCCGCTATTGATGAAATCAAATTCAAATATGGTAAAAATGCTGTTAACCGCGCCTCAAGCGAACTCAAAGCATCGACCGTGAAAGCCAGAAACGACATGATTGGTGGACACAATGCTTAATACATATGTCGACCGTGGCATTATCAAATGGAATGCCTTTGATGCATTAGTTGGTTACTCATCGATGCTTGAGGAGATGCGTTACCGCCTTGGAAAAAAAGAACGACCCATTTTAAGCGATGATGTTTACGAACAATTAAATCGTGACCTCACCGTTGCTTGGCAAAACCACCAAGAAGTTGAAATCCGATATTATCATGACGGCTATGCAAGATTTACCTTTGGAACGATTCGTCGCTTGGATTTTACAAACCACCAAATCGTTTTATCAACGCTAGAAAAATTAAAAGCAGAAGACATCATTGGGCTCACGGTCCTATGATGTTTTTTTCTGTGTTGTTATATTCAAGTCATTATAGATATGATATTATTAACAATAAGTAAACAAGGAAGTGAAATATTGATGCTAACAATGAAAGCTTACGCAAAAATCAACTTATTTTTAAATGTTGTTGGATTGCGATCGGATGGATATCATGATTTAGAAATGGTTAATGCCAAAATTGATTTGGCTGATATCTTACATTTTCAAGAAACGACCAATCAACCGAAAGTCATCATTCATTCAAATGACAAATTCTTAGAAAAAGAAGGGAATCTGTTATACCGAGTCGCTCATTTTATGATTGATTATTATGCACTCGGAAAATCGATAGAAATCACAGTAGAAAAAAATATACCAGCTGGAGCTGGATTAGCAGGAAATAGTACGGATGCTGCAGCGATTATCAAAGGGATTAACCAATTATTTGAATTAAACTTAAGTGATTCGCAAATGGAAAATATTGGTTCAAAGTTTGGAGCTGATATTCCTTATTGCTTATATGATAAACCCGCAATTGTTAAAGGAATCGGTGATATCATTGAATTCGTTACTTTGCCACTAAGTCAATGTTCGGTAATGATTGTAAAACCATCCGTATTTTTAAGGACGGAAGATGTATTTAATTTAGGGGATCAAATCGGTTTTGAAAAATCGGATTTAGATCCTATGCTCAACGCAATTCAATCACAAAACCAAGATGCGTTTATCGCATCAATGAGTAACAGTTTAGAAAAAATAAGTTTTAAACTGAGTCAACAGACCAAAGAAACAAAAGATATGATTTGTCAGGAACTTGGTTCTAAAGGTGTTGTTATGAGCGGAAGCGGTTCAACAATCATGAAGGTCATTCAAGGAAAATTTGACCTCTTTAATGACTTTTTTGATAAGTATATGAAAAAATATTTAATTTTTCAAGCAAATATCGTCAATAAAGAATAAAAATCGCTTTTAAATCGCTATATATCGTGATATAATCAAGAAAAGAGGTGGTA
>DIJY01000037.1 GCA_002421405.1 Caryophanales bacterium UBA5632
ATTCAGCATCACGTTCACTCCTTAGCACTCCGATATATTGAATGCTAACAATATTATACACAACCGATTTAGCAATGTCAAGGGTTGAGTGCTAACAAATCAAGCTATCTCTTAATGAAAACGATTTTATAAGCGATTTTGATGACGATTAATCAAGATGAATATTGTATATATAGTTCATTGTAGTATAATTATATTTGTGAATCTCGAGGTGTTAATGTGCGTCAATTTATAAACTATTTTTTAAAAGACAAGGTGTTTATTATCGCCTTCTTTTTTGCAATAATATCTTGTTTTTTTATTTCGCCTTCCATTGAATATTTAGATTACATTAACTTTAAAGTCTTAATCATCATGTTTACTTTAATGATTGCAGTTGCAGGACTTTATGAAGCAAACGTATTTAGTTTTATCGCAATTAAACTCGTATCTCGGTTCTACTCTATTAAATGGATCGGATTAATTATCGTATTAGCAACTTTCTTTCTTGGAATGTGGATTACAAATGACGCTGTATTATTAACTTTGGTTCCATTTACATTATTTGTGACTAAGCAGACTCAACAAGAAAGATATGCCTTAATCATTGTAATATTACAAACGATTGCGGCGAATTTAGGAAGCGCATTAACACCGATGGGTGATCCGCAAAATATATATCTTTATGCGTTTTATGATATTCCATTTTCAACTTTTTTAGGAACGATGGCCCCCATTACAATCACAGGATTTATTCTTCTTGTTGTAACATGCTTGGTATTGATTCCAAATATTCCTTGTCACCCCATTACCGTTGCACCAAAAATCGGTTCAAAAAAAGTGCTGATTTATCTTCTCATCTTTATCAATGCATTATTAACCGTTTTGAGAATTATCCCTGAGTGGTACGCATTAATCATCACGATTGCATTAACGATTCCGTTTTCTATCCACTTGCTTAAAAAGGTTGATTACACATTATTATTAACATTTCTATCTTTCTTTATATTTACGGGAAACATGGGACAAATGACAGTCATCAAATCGTTTGTATCAACGCTTCTCAATAGCAATATATCTGTTTATTTTACCGGATTAATCACAAGTCAGTTTATATCCAACGTACCAGCATCGGTCTTGCTTTCAACCTTTACTGATGTTGCTTATTGGAAACCCCTTCTGCAATCTGTGAATGTTGGAGCGATGGGAACCTTACTTGCATCGCTCGCGAGCTTAATCACCTTCAAATTTATCATTAAAGATTTCCCCAACCAAGGGAAAACATATATTCAAACCTATTCTTTGCTGTGTGTCATCTATGTCATTATTATTACTGGAGTTGTGTTTTTAGTCTCAGGGTATCTTTAAAAAAATAAATCTGCCAACAACATAGCGTCGGCAGATTTTTTATTTGTAATTTTTTAGAATTCGAATAACATGAAGATTATTTTTTCGTTCAAGTCCAATTGTGGATTGATTCTCATGACCGGGATAAACAATGGTTTCATTTGCCATCCAACCAAATAGATTCACAATTGAATTTTCTAGAAGTCTTTGAGATCCACTCATTAAATCAGTTCTCCCTAAATCGCCTTCAAATAAGGTATCGCCAGAAAACAACATATTTTGGTATAAGAAACATAAACTCCCAGTAGTATGGCCTGGGGTATGATAAGCTTTGAATGAATCGCGACCAAAATCAATGGTATCAAGATGATTTAACTCCGTGATTTTTTGATCTTCTTTTATTTTAAATGAACTTCCAAAAAAATTTGAGTAGTTGAGTTTATCATTTGAAAGCATTGGTTTATCGGATTGATGAATATAGACTTCAAAAACATGAGATTTAGCTAACAATCGAATATCGCGAATGTGATCGAAATGACCATGCGTTAAAAGAATCTTATTTAATTTCAAATTATGCAATGCAATATAGGCCAGTAATTCTTCACCATTAAAACCAGGATCGATTATGACACATTCATCTTTATAGACTAATAAATATGAATTGATACTGGCGTTGTTTTGATTAAAGACGACCGGTTTCACGGTCTAACCAAAAAAGCAGCGCCATACATGCCTGCGTCATTCCCAAGCGAAGCAATGACCATTTTTTGATTCTTAATAAAAGGACCCACATAAGGGTAAAAACGAGTTTTGATTTTGTCGAGTAAAAAATCACCTGCATTTGATACGCCGCCACCGATAATGAAAAGTTCAGGGTTCAAAGTTAAAGCCACTAAACTCATAGCGTACGCTAGATAATCTGACGCTTCATCAATCACTTGAAGTGCGATTTCATCGCCTTGTTTTGCCATATCGAATACACGTTTGGCGCTAAAATTATCATATTGCCGCAATAAACTCCGTTGTGTGGTTTCTTTTAATTTTAATTTGGCCAAATTAACGATTCCTGTTGCAGAAGCCACGGTCTCAGTACATCCCTTTTTTCCACAATTACATGGTAAGTTATACTTCCGATCAATCAGCATGTGGCCTAATTCACCGGCAACACCATTTAAACCTTCAACGATTTTTCCATCGACTAGAATACCGCCACCCACACCCGTACCGAGGGTGAACATGACGACGTTTTTATAGCCTTTTCCGCTCCCAGAAAAAACTTCGCCGGCACAAGCAATATTCGCATCATTAGAAACACGAACCGGAATATAATCATAAGGAAAAATCCGATTGAATTCCTGACTAACGTTTTTTTGACCCCAACCGAGATTGACGCAATTTAAAACAACACCATCACTGACCGGGCCCGGAACACCAAAACCAATACCGGTAATCGATTGAACGTCAACTTTATTAATAATTGAGTAGGCAATATCTTTAAGAATATTTTCACCTTGATTGGATTTATCCGTTGGAATATCCCATTTTTCAATTAAATAACCATTTAAATCAAAACATCCGATTTTGATGGATGTTCCACCAATATCAACTCCAATTAAATATCGACTCATTTCCTCACCGTCCCATAATAATTATATCATGAATTCATTAATTCATCTAAAATGAAAGTGCCCTTAAAAAGAAAAAAACTTCGATAATCGAAGTTACTTTTTCTCGCGATGAACTGTTTGCTTTTGACACTTGGGGCAATATTTTTTTACGTCCATACGATCAGGATGCAGTTTTTTATTTCTTGTTGTGCTATAGTTTTCTTCTTTGCATTCAGTACACTTCAGAATTAATTGCGTTCTCATAACAAATCCTCCATTCAGCCACTTATATATTTTATCGTTTATTGACTCAAAATGCAAGTATTTAATTTCTCAATTAAATTTGAACTTCGGTAATAAAGCGTCCAAAACGGATTTTTCCATTTTGGACGCTAACTACTACCTATTTAATAACTCTGATTCGATAAACTCCATCAATGGATATAATCCCTTTTTGAATTTCATCAATAGGACCGTAATCAATATCGAAAACGGTATAGGCAACTTCGCCCTTTACATTATTGATGAGTTTAGTAATCTTTGTTTTGGGATTCTTGCTAATAATTTCAGTTAATGTATTGAGTATTGTAGGCTTATTTTCATGCAAGATTGCTAATCGAACTTCACTTTCGCAAATAGCGAGGTCACACGATGGGAAGTTGACTGAATTGGCGATTGAACCTGTTTCTGCGTAATTCACAAGTTGTCTAACCGCCATCATTGCACAATTATCTTCACTTTCTTCGGTTGAAGCTCCAAGATGGGGGATACAAAGAACTCCATCCATATTTGCAGTTCTTGGATTAGGAAAATCAGTCACATATTTACGAACTTTCTTATTTTCAATTGCTTTTTCCATTGCATTATCATCGACCAATGAGTCGCGAGAGTAATTGAGAATAACAACTCCGTCTTTCATAATTCCTAGCGATTCTTCGTTAATCATGCCTTTTGTATCTGGGGTCAATGGTACGTGAAGGGTTATGAAATCAGAGGCTGTATATAATTCTTCTAATGAATCACAAAAGATAAAGTCGGCAGGTAAAAGGTGTCTTCTTTCTTCAGTGAAATAAACATCGAATCCATAAACTTTCATTCCAAGCGCGTAGCAAGCATTGGCTACTAGAATCCCAATCGCTCCAAGACCAACGATTCCAATTGATTTTCCTAAGATTTCAGTTCCGCCAAATTGAGCTTTTGCTTTTTCAACTGTTTTCGCAATTTCAGGATCGCCAGAATTATTTTTAACCCAATTTAATCCTCCATGAATATCACGGATACTCAGAAGCATTCCAGCGATTACTAATTCCTTTACCCCGTTGGCATTAGCTCCTGGAGTATTAAAAACAACAATCCCTTTTCTTGCATATTTTTCTAGAGGGATATTATTGACTCCCGCCCCAGCTCGAGCAACAGCAATGAGATTCTCAGGAATTTCCATATCGTGCATAATGGCACTTCTAACAAGAATAAGGTCAGATTCATGAAAATCTTTTGTTATTTCATATTTGTTTGAGAGTAATCCAAGTCCATATTTTGAGATATTATTGAGGCAATGTAGTTTCATCATCATCACCTAATTAACGTGTTTGGCTTC
>DIJY01000036.1 GCA_002421405.1 Caryophanales bacterium UBA5632
TCACCTAATTAACGTGTTTGGCTTCAAAAGCCTTCATAAAATCAACTAAAGCAATAACCCCTTCAATGGGCATTGCGTTATAAATGCTTGCCCGCATTCCACCGACTGAGCGATGACCCTTTAAGTTATCAAAACCAGCGGTTTTTGCTTCTTTAACAAATAAATCATCGAGTTCTTGATTGCCAGTCACAAAAGTCACATTCATTAACGATCTGTCCTTTTTGACAACATTACCTTTGAAGAGTTTACTATGATCTAAGTAGTCATAGATAACTGCTGCTTTTTTCTCGTTGTATGCCTTCATAGCGGTTAAACCGCCTTGTTCAAGCAACCATTTAAAAACAAGACCACAAATGTATATGCCATATGTTGGCGGCGTATTGTACATCGAGTTATTTTCTGAATGCGTAATATACTTGAGCATAGTCGGTGTTTGAGGTAGCGTATCTTCCGATAAAAGATCATTTCTAATTATAACAATTAAGGTTCCAGCTGGTCCGATATTTTTTTGTGCTCCAGCATAGATTAAACCATACTTTGATACATCTACAGGTTCAGACAAAATGCATGAAGACATGTCTGCGACCAATACCTTTCCTTTTGAATTCGGTATCTTATGAAATTTCGTCCCAAAAATAGTGTTGTTATCGCAAAAATGGAGATAATCTGCCTTCGGGTCTATCGGTAAGTCATCACAATCAGGTATATATGAAAAAGCTTTATCTTCTGAACTAGCAATTTTATTTGCAGTTCCAAATATTTTTGCTTCTTCATAAGCTTTTTTAGCCCATTGTCCTGTCACGATGTAATCCGCAACACGATTCTTCATCAAGTTCATCGGTACCATCGCAAATTGCATATGGCCACCCCCTTGTAAAAATAGAATCGTGTAGTTATCAGGAATATTCATTAATTTCTTTAAATCAGATTTTGCGTTTTCTAAAATGGATTCAAAAATTTTTGAGCGGTGACTCATTTCCATAACCGACATGCCCGAATTTTCATAGTCAAGCATTTGTTCAGCTGCCTTTTTTAATACTGCTTCCGGTAACACGGCAGGACCGGCGGAAAAGTTATAAACTCTTTTCATCTTGTTCCCCTTTCAATTATTTTATTTTTCGACACTCTAAATAATATCTTTTTTCTGAAGCTTCTCCCATTGAAAACGATTTTCTCGGAAGAACGCCAAAGTGAGCAACATATTCAAAAATATCAGATTTGTCAATCGGCGGTAAAGTGATACCAATCGCCGTTGGATGTTTTTGACAAATGGATATTAAAGAATCTTCACCATGAACATAGTCAACCACGACATCTTTATGGACAGTGATATACTGATCAATGTAGTCTTGAACCAATCGAATGGCCTCTGGAGCGTTGTTTGTTAAAGGAAATGGTATTTTTCCTGTATTTTTACGATATACAAAACAGTTTGAATCCCCTGAAGCGAGCGGTATAAGCCCTTGAAGAAAATCATCTTTGACATCAAACAAGACACGATGAATCGGTTCAAATTCGAGACCATTATCATGAATATTGATAAGTTCAACCATCGCATATCGACTAGGATGAGTTTGAATTTCAGATGTATTCAATGATGTTTTTATCATTTCCCAACAAGCTTTAGCGGTCGCTAACGAATGATTTCCGTCACCCACAATGAACAATAAATTATCTTTGATCAGTTTTTCTAAATCCGAGATGATTAATGCGGTATCCGTGATTTTATATCCTTTTAGATGGCCGCCATTCATGTTTAAATCAAAATTATATAACTCTTGGTATTTTGACCGATTGAGATATAAATTTTCAATGATATGTTGGTCACGATCATCCATCAGTAGTTGAACATGTGGAATTTCAAATATGGCATCTTTTCGAATCTTAACCCGTGGTGGAATCCGAGAAATCACTGTTTTTTCAGTTGCACGAATATATGAATTCGATTTTTCTGAGTAATCATAGGCATCCAAATCAATGCTCATGACTAAACCGAGTCTTTGTTCTTTAAATTGTGTTTTTCTATCAATCAATACAAAACATTCGCCTTCATCAACAAAATATGATTTTTGAAAATACTGGAGCATGTTTTGGTTAATTGATTTTATTATTTCATCTTCATTTTTTCCTAAGTAAACTTCAGGAAAAATCATATGTAAAGTCGATGGTGAATTGCCAACAAAATCAGATAGTTGTTGCCAATACTCGGGCTCACTGGTAAATTGATCACAGGCAATGACGGACCATTTTTGGAGGTTTATTGAGTGATTTGGTAGTAATATTCTTGGTGCCTTAATAACCTTCATTACAAATCTCCAAATTAAACGCCTTGTTGTAACATGGCATTATATACTTTTAAGAATCCAGCAATATTAGCTCCCAAAACAAGGTCATCTGGTTTTCCAGTATACATCATCGAAGCTTCGTGACATTTTTTGAAAATATTCTTCATTATTTCATGAAGTTTTGCATCTACTTCTTCAAAAGTCCAATTTAAGAACATTGCATTTTGAGTCATTTCTAGTCCAGAAACAGCGACGCCACCGGCGTTGGAAGCTTTGCCGGGAGCAAATAATATTTTATTCTCTTGGAAGTATTTCGTTGCTTCAATGGTTGTCGGCATATTTGCGCCTTCAGCGACTAACCAGCATCCTTTTGAAACAAGTTCTTTCGCTGACTCAAGATAGATTTCATTTTGCGTTGCACATGGCATTGCGATATCACATGGAATTT
>DIJY01000114.1:0-3377 GCA_002421405.1 Caryophanales bacterium UBA5632
TTTTGCAATGCATCAACGATCGTCACTTTAATCGTAGGGTTGATAATCTTTAGTGGAATCGAAGGAAAACCCGCACCAGAACCGACATCGAGCAATTTTGCATTTTCAAAAGAACCCACTTTCGTTAACCAAAGCGAGTCGTAAAAATGCTTTAAATAGACTTCATCTTTCTGTGTGATCGTCGTTAAATTCATGACTTCATTTTGATTGATGAGATACTCATAATACATTTCAAATTGATTAAGCATTCCGCTCGACAAGTGAATACCAATCGATTCACAGTTCTTCAAGAAGGTTAAAGACACATTATCACCCTTAAAAGTATTTTATCACAATGAAAGGAATTATTATATTCCTTTTAATATTTCGATTAAAAAGACCTGATGATTTCAGGCCCTTTGATTAAATCTAGGATTTAAATTCTTTGACACGCAAGATTAGCGTTGTGATATCTGCGGGGTTTACCCCTGAGATTCTCGACGCTTGACCAATTGTCAGCGGTTTTATCTTTGAAAGTTTCACTCTTGCTTCTAAAGCGATGTTATGAAGTGAGTTGTAATCAAAGTCGATTGGAATTTGAATACTCTCTTCTTTTGCTAACTTTTCGGCTTCCCGAATTGCTTTTTTAATATAACCTTCATACGTGACTTCAATTTCTATTTGCTCCGTTATTTCTAAGGGTAAAGTTCTTACTTCACCAACCAGCGATAAGATATTGTCATACGATAACTCTGGACGTTTAAGCAAATCTAATAATGATATTTTTTCTTTGAGTTCGCCTGAGCTAAAGTCACGAAGTTGTTGATTGATAGAGGGTGTGGGATTAACTGTCAGTTTTTTTAAACGATTTGTCTCTTGTTTGATGGTTTCTTTCTTTTCAAGAAATTTTTGATATCTTGCATCATCAATCAAACCAATCATATGTCCTTTTTCTGTTAGACGAATATCAGCGTTATCGTGTCTTAATAGCAACCTAAACTCGGCTCTTGACGTTAACATTCGATATGGATCTAATACTCCTTTTGTAACTAAATCATCAATTAAAACACCAATATAAGCTTCATCTCGTCTTAAAATGAAAGGCTGTTTATGTCTCATTTTTAACGAAGCATTAATCCCCGCCATTAATCCTTGGCAAGCGGCTTCTTCATAACCTGATGTTCCATTCACTTGACCGGCAAAATAAAGATTCTTGATGATCTTAGATTCTAAAGTCGGCCATAAGTCGGTCGGGTGAATCGCATCATATTCAATTGCATAAGCATATTTCGCTATCACTGCATTTTCAAGTCCCGGCAGTGAATGAACCATTTCATCTTGAACATCATGAGGCATTGATGTAGAGAACCCTTGAAGATAAACTTCATCGATAAACTGTGATTCTGGTTCAATAAATAATTGATGTCTTTCCTTGTCGGCGAAGCGGACAAGTTTGTCTTCGATTGAAGGACAATACCTAGGACCGACGCCTTTTACTAAACCGCTGTACATGGCGGATTTCCGGAGATTACTTTTGATGATTGAATGGGTTGCTTCTGCGGTATGAATCAAATAACAAGGCCATTCCTTATCAAGTGGTTTAAAGACTGAATCATCAAAACTAAAATGATATTTGAAATTATCTCCCGGCGATAATTCCATCTTTGAAAAATCCACTGATCCACGTTTTATTCGCGGTGGAGTCCCAGTTTTTAATCTGAATGTTTCCATTCCGAGTTCTCTTAAATGTTCCGATAATCCATAAGAAGGCTTTTGTTTATCTGGCCCTTCAGGCGTTGAAGTCGCTCCGACTAAAACCGCTGCCTCCATATAGGTGCCAGCCGTTAAAATGACAGACTTCGCTTCTATCTTTTCACCGGATTCTAAAACGACACCTTGGCATAGTTGATCTTCAACGATTAATCTTTTGACATAAGCTTCTTTGATTTCTAAATTCGGTTCTGCAAATAATGTATTTTGCATCTCTTGCGGATAAAGAACTTTATCAGATTGTGCTCTCAACGCTCTAACTGCGGGACCTTTTGAATGGTTCAACATCTTCATTTGTAAAGACGTCTTATCCGTTACTTTTCCCATTTCGCCGCCTAAGGCATCGATTTCGCGGACCAATGTTCCTTTGGCAGGTCCGCCAATCGATGGGTTGCAAGGCATCGTAGCGATCATTTTTATATTGCCTGTGACGAGTAAGGTCTTGTGGCCAAGCCGGGCAACAGCTAACGCTGCTTCACTGCCAGCGTGTCCCCCGCCAATGACGATTACCTCAAACATAATATCACCTTTTTCTCGATAAACTAAATCAGTTTGTAATGTTTTAATGCTTTATAGACGCCTTGTGCCGTCACATCATCAGTGATGTGTTTGGCAACCGCTTTTAATCTTGGATGCGCGTTTCCCATGGCAATGCCCGTATTGACCGACTGTAACATCGTAATGTCGTTTAATCCATCGCCAATCGCATAGACTTGAACCAATGGATATTGAAGATAGTTAATTAACCAACGGACCCCTTCGGCTTTGAGTTCACCTTTGAGATTAACATCATAACCGATTGTATTCGAACGATTAAATTGAAGTTCAGGAAATAAAACTCTCACTTCATCAATTTTGTCTTTTGTAAAGAAGACACATTCTAATATATCATGATTTAAATGATAGGTCTTTTCGATCCTTGGTTTTTCAATCTTATAGATATCAGAAAATTCATCGACAAGACTCGTAAATTTCGAATATGCAACATAATCATCAACGCTTTCGACGACTAAATCAAGTTTAAATTCTTCACAATAATCGACGAACCTTTGCATAATTGCTTTTGGTATATAACGTTCATGGATGACTTTACCATCGTATTTGATGTATTGTCCATTAGAGGCTATATAGTCATCTATGCCTAATATTTTATCGACGCCATAGAGGACATGTGGGACCCGTCCGGTCGCAATGACGGGATGGTGACCATTGGCCTTTAATAAAGAGATTGTTTCAATAATACCCTCTGAAGGCGTACCCTCATGAAGTGTGGTTCCATCTAAATCTAAAAATACAATTGCCATAATGTGCTCCTTCTAATACAAAAGAATCTCCCGTCAAGCATCTCCACCCACATAAGAACCTTACTTAAGGCTGCTTCCGTCAAGATCTGACCTGATTCGTGGGCGCTTATTGAGTGAAGATGCTTCATGGGAGATTCCATAAAGATTATATCATAATTTTAGTGATAGACAATTATTTTTGCTTCCTGAGTTCCTTAAAGAAATCTTTCATTAATTGACTGGCTTCTTGAGCCAATACACCGCCAAGCACTTCAACCTTATGATTAAAATCATAGCTGAAGAGATTAATGATGGATTGATGCGAGCCAAACTTTGGTTCTAATG
>DIJY01000114.1:3405-4371 GCA_002421405.1 Caryophanales bacterium UBA5632
GCACACGGTTCAACCGTGACATATAACGTACAATCTTCTAAACGCCAATCATTGAGGATGTGGCAAGCTTCATCTATGACTTTCATCTCGGCGTGATCAAACACGTGACCACTCGCTAGACGCGTATTATAGCCCTTGGCAATGATTTGATGATCCTTTACAATCACTGCACCCACCGGAACTTCTCCGGTGGCAGCCGCCTTCTTTGCTTCTTCTAAAGCGATGCTCATGAAGAAGATATCATCATTTGTCATTATCTTGGCCTATGACGATTTGTGGACGACCTGGAACATCATGACAATGACGACATCTTGCTTCATATGAATCTTTCGCCCCTACTAAAATAATGGGGTCGTTATAATTTGCTGGTTTTCCATTCACAATTCTTTGCGTTCTTGTCGCGGGGGTGTGACAGACGACACAGATGGCTGAAAGTTTCGTGACATCTTCAGCCAAAGCTAAGAGCTTAGGCATGAAGCCAAACGGTTCACCTCGAAAGTTACGATCAAGACCTGAAGCGATGACCCGAATCCCTGAATCGGCTAAATGTTCACAAATCGCAACTGCTTCTTCATCCAAAAATTGGATTTCATCGATTGCTACGACATCGGTATCGTTGTTAACATATTTCATAATTTCATTGGCTTTACTGATATTCACTGAACGGGTTCGTGAATTGTTATGACTGACGACTTCATCGTGAGCATAACGATCATCGATTTGCGGTTTAAAAACAATGATGTTTTGTTTTGCAAATTCTAAACGTTTGACTCTTCTAATAAGTTCTTCCGTTTTACCGGCATACATCGGGCCAGTGATGACTTCAATCCAACCTTCACGTTGTTTTAAATACATTTCAATATCCCCCATTCAAGTTTTTGATGGTTTTATTATACAAAATCGCATTAAAAAAAACCATAAGATATGGTTTCTTTTTTTTGTTATGTTAATTTGTAAAGTAAATGC